>JAGAAL010000059.1 GCA_017615245.1 Bacteroidaceae bacterium | reverse complement strand
GCTAGAAATGTATCAAAATCGACAACAAATTTATCAAGAACACAACTGGCGCAAGATGAATTCAAAGTAGATGTTTGTGTCTTGCACTCCAAAGATGGCAGTTTTGATGTTGTGCTTCCTCTTTTTGATTGCTGAGGATGTGCGCTCTAATACATCTGCTATTTGCGAGTTCGACAAACCGAGTAATGTCAGCATACAGATTTTAATGTCTGTATTCGATAATTCTGGGAAATCATTGTGTAAGTTGATAATACTATTGTTACTTTTCTGGTTAATAACTACGGCAAGCTGTTCCCATTCGTCTGGTGTCAATGGCTGGACTTGTTTTTCTGGGTTAATCTTCTGCAACAGGTCCGTATCTCTGAGAATGAATCTTGCAAATTGTTTCTGCAGATTTTTGTATTGCTGGAGCACTTTTTCCTTTTCGTTCTTCTCCATTGAAATCTGGTTGTCAGAAATGATTTGTTGGTCAATGACTTGTTTGGTCTTTTCGTTCAATTCCTGCTCCAGTTCGGTGATTGCCATTGCATGTGCTTTCTGCTCTCTTCGACGAAGCAAAATGGTATTTATACGCTTTTGTACTGCTATTCGCCTGTTTTTGTTGATGATAATCACAATGAACACAGAGATGACAACTATCAAGATAATAGTTCCCCATAAAACAATAGCTTGCTGCCTTTTCCCCTGTGTCAGTTGCATATTGTGTAATTCCTTCTTCAGGTTGTCTTGATAGTATGCATCTTTTGTTTGTTGGATGTTCGTAAACATGCTGACTGTTGCTGTTTCTAAGGAATCAGAGTATGTCATAGCTAACTGAGTATCATGTTCTATTAGAGCTATATGAGACAACTTTCGGCATACAGCATATTGCATTTTCGGATTTGAAGAATGAATGCTTGATAGAACTGTTTTTGCTGGTTCAAGCGAGTCACAGGCAAGATAACAATCTGCAAGGGAAAAGAGTGATGCGTCTCGAGTCTGGTCGGTCAGGTCATGCATGCCTTGCTTGGCCAACTCAAGAGCTTTTTGGTAATTACCAGTTGCAAAGTATAAGTTTGACAATGTCCTTAATGAAGAAGATATCTTATTTTCCAGTTGTCCGTTAAGGGCTATTTGATATGCATCTTCTGCACAACGGAATGCAGAATCTGCAAAGCCTGCAGCAATATAGTCATTACTTAGGAAATTCAAGATAGATATCAGGTTCTCTGGTTTGTCCTTACACCTATTATATATATTTATAGCTTGCTTCCTTAATTCTATTGCTAACTCAGAATTACTCCAAGTAATAGATTTCGCAAAGTGATTGTATGCCATATAGCAGGTGCGCCAGTCCTCCACCTTCTCGGAACAGCGAATGGCTTCACGGAAAAGATCTTCTGCCCGTTTGGTACTGTCGCGAGATGCCTCAAACTGGGCAAGGTAGAATGCACTTCGTCCTAAACGACGAACGTTTTCGTCTGTTCCACTCTGCTCCTTATAATATATATAGGAGGGACGAATCAAACTGTCGGTAGTAACACCCTTCCCTTCCATAGCGTCGGTCATGGTACGCAATACACCATAAAGAGAACGGGCCCTCTCCCCGCTCTCCCTTAAAGGGCGAGTGCTGATAGATTGCAACATGGTTTCTGCACTGTCAGGATAGTCAGGCAGATATCTCTCTGCCCGCTCCAGCACAGCCATCACTTCCTTGTCACCCGTGCAGGAGGCGATGAAAAATGTAAAAATTAAAATATTTAAAAATGCGAGTAGTTTCATACGTCAAAGATGTCTGGATGCTCCTAAAGACTATTTAATCGGTTTCCTTCCCTCTGCCTTGATTTGTGACCGGGTCTTGAGGTTGAAATGCCACCACTCGGTTTTCAGCACTTTGAACCCTCCTGCAGCCATCACGTCACGCAGCAGTTTGCGGTTCGCTACTGCTTCACGACTGATGATGCCTTTCCGCACCATCTCGTCCTCGAACTCTGGATGGGCAGCACGACCCATGTAGTCAATCTTTGTACCCATCGGGATGCTGTCGCCCCGTTCATCGCAGATGGTGATATCGACAGCAAAGCCGTAGTTGTGAAGTCCTCCTCCATTGGCTGGATTGCTGACATAGATGTTCTTCGATGTGCCTTTCACAACATCCCACATCTTCTGCTGTACGGACATGGGGCGAGCTGCATCGTAGATGATAAGACTGAGGTCGGGACGCAACTGCTTGAGACGTTGCTGACACTTCTTCAGCGCTTGTGCTGCATCGGGATGAAGGTAGGCATCCTTCAGGTCAGTGTATAGTACTCGACCTGTGAAGTTGTCGGGACGGGTGTACATCAAACTGACACGGATCGTAGGGTCTACATCCTTGATGTTGACATAACCTTGTTCTTTCATGCTTTGTGCGCCACCGCTCATGTTTACGAGCATCATGACGAATATGACTGACAGTTGTTTCATATTCTAATGTTTAATTTATATCGAATAAATCACCCCAATTTTCCATTCATGACTTTTGGCACGAACATCGGGGTAGTGGGTGTAACGGGAACTGCGATAGTAAATCTGATAGTCGAGATTCAGACGCAGCGACTTGAAGATGTTGTATTGTATGTAAAAGTTATTTGTGATGATGGAGTGGGCACCTTGGTCACCCATACAATTAAGTTCTTCTTGACGTTTCAACCGCTCTTGCAACTCCTGAGCATCGTAGCCATGAGTGCAGAAGAGTCGAGCGAAGTAAAACTTATTGCCTACCGATGCCCGCTGGTTGAGATAGTAATGGGCACCATGACGGATGCTGGCTCCGCTGGTGTAGTTGTAGCGGCGCATTGGGAAATAGTCGGATGGGGTACCTCCCAGCACGATGCCGCTCACCATAACGTCGTTCTGCACACATATCCATTTGGTTTGACGCTCGGCATACACTCCACAGCCGAAGCTGACGGCCTCGGATATCATCGAGAAGTTATGGGGTGCCTCCTCATGCTTGGAGTAATGGTCTATATATTTCAGGTTCTGATAGAAGCCAACATCAAGTTTCCAACGTTTCCGCAGATCGAATTGCTTGTTTGCCAAACGACCTGAGATCTCGAAATTGCCGACGGTAGGGTGGCTGTCGGACAGGTTGAGCAGCAACGAAAGGGAGAAAAGGTCGAACGGACGGCTTCTCTTAGCTTCGTTGAACCGTTGGCCGTAGTTGAACTCGAACTCCATATAGGGCGAATGCAGAAAGTCACGATTACCTTTCAGCTCCTGCATGCTACGATAACCGGTTCCTACCTCAAACGAATAGGGTTGGGGTGTGACTCGTTTACCTCGTGCGGGACTCACCCGCCACATCTCACCAGTCAGCAGACGGTGGACGGCACGGACGGGATTGAGTAACGAACCGATTACTTCACGGGTCACACGATCGAGTCCTGTGCTGGAGTTGTCGAAGAAGATGTCAGACGTACGGTGGGCTACCTCGCCCAACACTGCTCCTCCCACACCAGTCGATAACAGGTCATTGACTGACGGTGGATTGGTCTCGCACATCCACTCCCATGTGGCACTACCCAAAATGGGATACAAGAGCGAAACACCATAGCTCAGACCTTCATAGCGAGCGGTGTTGTAGGACATCGAACCGTGATAAGGATGTGAGAATTGATTACCAGAGAAACTGTCGTTGTCGAAGACTGGCTTATGGGTGAAATGGTCTTCAAGCACATGGCGTGAGATGCGGGCATAGTCTCTATTCTGCACATAATAGTCCCATGCCAAGATTGAAGCATTGATTGACAGGTCTTTTGCCAAAGCTCGCAAGGCATTCGGATGTGCCAGCACCAATGTGTCTAAGCCTCCCAGTCGTTGCAGATGCATCTGCCGCCCTGTCACACGATCATGCCAGACACTGTCGGGCAATGTTGGCGATTCTCCTACGACTTCCACTCCCTCATGCCCACACACAACAGTTGTTACCGCTATTGCCATCAGCAGCAATAGGGTACGTATCGGCATTATATGTCTCGCAATGTTAATCATTAAACGATAACCTTGATCTTATCTTTAACTTTAACTTTAACGATAACTTTAATACTATTATTACTCTCTCCTTACTGGATAATCGCCGCGTAACTGTTCGAACAACTCTGGATGATGTTTCAACTGCTCCGAATCATCCTTCAGCGTCTCTACAGTTAGTTTTGGTGCATCGGGAAGACTGATTCGGGGAACGAAATCCACACCGATGAACTGTGCTACAGCTTCGAGCGACATCCTGGTTGCATTCGCTTTTCCATCAGCCGAATAGCCGGCAATATGGGGTGTCCCTATTGCTACTTGTTGCAATAATTCCTGATTGAGGGAAGGTTCGCCTTCCCAAGTGTCGATGACCGCATCGGCTACTCGCCCGTCGCGCAATGCCCGAAGTAAGGCTTCGTTGTCGACCACACCACCTCGTGAAGCATTGATAATCAACGGCCGATGGGGTAATTGTTGGAAGAACTGCTCGTCTGCCATGTGATAGGTGGCGAATGGACCTTCTTTCGTCAGAGGGGTATGAAACGTGATGATATCAGCTTGAGCTTGAATTGTATGGAGGCTTACGAACGGATGCCCTGCAACATAGTTGTGGGCAGCCTCACGTGGAGGGTCGCACAAGAGTACTTTCATGCCACAACGCTCCAGGTCGGCAGCTACGAGCGTACCTACATGTCCTACGCCAACCACTCCTATCGTCATTATGGGGTTCAGCCGTCCTGTAGCTTCTAATGCATGGTGAACATACTGACAGACAGAATTAGCGTTGCATCCCGGACAGTTTGTCCAACGAATGCCAGCCGCCTTACAATAAATAGTATCTATATGGTCATATCCTATTGTGGCAGTCACAATCAACTTCACCTTCGAGCCATCCAACAAGGTACGGTTACACCGTGTTCGAGTGCGGATAATCAGGATATCAGCATTACGTACATCTTCACTGCTGATGGCGCTCCCTGCGAGGTATGTCACTTCGTCGGCCAGCTGTTCTATCTGACCACGTATGTAAGGTATCTTGTCGTCGACTATAGCTTTCATAAGAAATGAGAGGTAAGAGGTAAAACTTTATTTCTTAACCTTTAACTTTTCATACATACGAAGAGTGATATAGTAAAATGCTGTGGCGAAAAACAATCCTGAGATAGAATCAATGAGGTAGTGGGCCTTGATATACACCGTTCCGCAAAACAGTAGCACATAGAACGGCAGGAGTACTCCCACCAGCCATTTGTTGCCTGTACGCCATGCTAATAACATACACACTGTACTCATGCCCACATGACTGCTGGGATAGGCGGCTGCTGGCCGTTCTCCGATTTCCTGCGCCTCGATGACCAACTGGCCAAACACACCTTTCATCTCTGGTACTATCATATCGAAATGGTCTTTGAAATAGTTGCCCAATGCAGGGAAGCTATCCCCCCAACCTGCATCGCCGTACAGATTCTGCAGGGCACAGAAATAATACTGAGGGCCTGCAACAGGCAAGAAGTCGTAGACGAGGTAGAATAGGAAGAACGAACCGAGGAATACAAACACCGCCTTGTCGTACTCGTCGGTGCGTCGGATCAGATAGAACAGCACTACGGAGAACATGAGATAGTAATACACATAGTAGCCCATGTTGAACAACTCGCTCCAAAAAGCCGAACTGAAATGTTGGTCGAATTCTAATGCGGGTTGACAGCCAAACAGCGTTTGGTCAATCGCAGCGAACACATGATCCTGATAGGGATAGAGTGAGCAGAAGCTATGCACTTCGGGATACCACCATATCAGTAAGACAAACAGCGGTACGGATCGCCAAAACAGTGCCATCCGTCGGGGCATCCAACGATAGGTCAGTTGGGTGACGGCCATTGCTAATAGTGCCACACCGCGCAGACCTAACATCTCCCAAGGGTCATCCAGACGTGGCCAAAACACCACGATCATCAACGTTGTGATGGCGATATAAATTAATGTCGTCAGTTCTGCACTAATTAGATCCAACCGTTTTCTTTGTACCATGCTATCGTTTCCTTTACGCCTCGTGCCAGATTCCATTGGGGATGGTAACCCAACACGTCAATCATTCCACTGATGTCGCACCGCCAGTCACGCTGTGCCATCATCTTGTATTTATCTCTGTTGAGTGTACTCGGACGTCCTGTCTGCTTACCGATTTCTTCTGACACCACCGACACTGCCTTTAGTACCCACAGCGGCGCTGTGACATGTACCACATGCTTCACACCCATTTCCTGCTGAATCAGGTCACTGAATGCACGGCTTGAATATTCACCGCCGTCTGTCACATTAAACGTGCCTTCCATCACCCCTTTCTCAATGGCCGATATGATGGCACCGACCAAATCCTTCACATACACAAACGTCAACACCTGCGGTTCAAATCCTACCGCAATGTCTACATGCCGTCCTATCGACTGCACCATCATGAAGTAATCCTTCTCTCGAGGGCCGTAGACACCTGTGGGACGAAACACTACGAGACCAGTCTCACTGCCGTCGAGTGTTTCATGTAGCCAACGCTCCGTCTTCAGTTTACTGTTGCCATAAGTCGATCCGTACGTAGCACTCAAGCTGCTTAGATAGATGAACTGACGAGGCATCATGTCGGCAGCCTTCAGCGCCTCCACCAAATGGCGAGTACACAGATAGTTGTGGAAGTCGAACTCTTCCTGCTTCACACATTTCGTCGCTCCGGCAGCATGAATCACTACGTCCCATTTTGAGAGGTGAGAGGTGAGAGGTGAGAAGTCAAGGCTCTAAGTTGAGAGTTCAGGGCCGATGGATTTGCCAAATCCAGTTCTATGAACTGCAAACCCTCATACTTCAACCAGCGTTTGCTCGATGTCGCACGAAGTGCAGCCCATGTGTCCCATCCTTTATCTAAGGATGCTTCACACAGGAAACTACCGATGAAACCACTGGCACCTGTTATCAATACATTCATGTCTCTTGACTTTGTGGTGCAAAGATAATGAAAAATGTAAAAATGAAAAAATTATAAAATGTAAAAATGAAAAAAACTCAAAAAAAACTCTAAGAACTAAGGTGTAAGAACTAAAGTCTAGAAGCTGAATTCTTTCAAAGTCACATCAGGTTCTTTGATTTTCACCTTGTAAGTCTTCCCTTTCTCAAACTGAGGAAGCGACAATATACTGCTACTGCTATGCACAGTGAAAGGGAGGACAAACGAATATAACACTTTACCAGTTTCGTCCACGCACTGCAGTGTTTTGCCTACGGGACAAGGAAGCCCATTAAGTGATACGGTCAGTTGGGTATCGGGCGATTCTTTGGGCATTGGTGCTGACCCTGTCATCGAACCACCCATACCGAAGACTGTTCCACCTGTCAGGGTCATCGATGTAAAGTCGCTATCGAATGGTTCCTCAGGTGGTCCTACCTGTGAGCATGCAGTGACTTTTCCTCCTGTAATGATGAGCGACTCCCGGCTGTTTGAGTTCGAATCGATGGCATCGTTGCCGATACTCCATACGAATACATCACCACCATGGAAAGCTATCGGTCCGTTTGAACTGATTCCATCGTCCATCGCCTTCACATAAACCGTTCCGCCATTCACGGTAACACCCTTCTTGGCTTCAACGCCCTCGGCACCTGCTGATGCAGTCTTCACATTTACAGAACCGCCATTGATAGTAATGGTACCCACTACTTTTATAGCCTTTGCACTGCCATTATATTTCCGTTTTGCAAATCCCATACCACGTTCCTCACGTTCGTTGCCAAACAGGAGTTGACGGACAGAGTCGCTGATTTGGATATTGTCGCCTCGATTTCCACCCCCGAAGCCTCCAAAGCCTCCAAATCCTCCAAAATCGCCCATTTCACCGAAGTCAGGCATTCCACCCCCAAAGCCAGGGAAACCTCCTCCTCCGAAGTCAGGCATGCCGCCTCCAAAGCCGATGCTGTCGGGCATTGCTCCCATACCTGGGAAACCACCGAATCCTTCTCCGAAGTCAGGCATCCCTCCTCCGAATCCAGGGAAACCACCATCACCAAAGTCAGGCATCCCTCCACCAAAGTCTGGGAAACCTCCTCCTCCGAAGTCAGGCATGTCGCCTCCGAATCCAGGAAAACCTCCTCCTCCGAAGTCAGGCATGTCGCCTCCGAATCCAGGAAAACCTCCTCCTCCGAATCCGAACTGACGCTCGCTGACATAGTTACCTGATGTTTCTATATCGAGCGAACCGCCGTTCATCACCATATCACCATCACATTTTACCCCCTTGCCACCATCACCTGTCAGTACTGCTTTCACAGTGCCGCCATTGATTGTAAGAACGGAATCACATTTCAGTGCTTTTTTGTCTACGCTTGTGAGATTGATGTCAATTGTTCCTCCATCGATTGTGAGGTTAGCCCCACTGCTGATACCGTTACCTGTTCCCGATGAAATAGTGATTTTTCCAGTAGATTGTTTGACTTCCACATATTCCTTTGCAGCTATACCATTCTTAGAATTCGCATTGACCGTCAGCTGTCCACCTCCGCCAATCTCCAAATGTCCTTTTGTATAGATACATGCCTTGTGCAAGGTGTCCACTCCGTCCTCCAGTGTGTTTGTCGACCCTTTCTTCAGGTTCAATTTTATGCGTTTCCCACACTTCAGGTTGATAGCAGGTCCTTCTTCTGTTTTCATCGTAATTCCGTCGAGTGTTACCGTTGCTTTGTAATTGCCATTCAGTTCGAAGCTGCCATTGCTTGTACGACCTTTCAGTACATATTCTACCTCTTCGCTGGTCACCTGATTGTCTACTACTACTTTGGCACCCGTATGGGTTACGGTTATTTTCTTGTTCTTTGGCTGACTCACCTTCACGGTACCTTCTCCGTAAGTGATTGTCACTATTACCCCGTCAGCTGCCCATCCGGCAGTTGTGCCGATCGCCATCAGGCACATCAGCCATAAACCATGTATTACTTTCATTTGTTTCATTATGTTTTTTTATGCTAAACTATTAACTTTTACTACCAACTATGATTTATTTTCCCCTCGATGGTTTAACTCTGTCGTGTTCGTTATGGATGAGAAGCGTCTTCTGTCGGCTTCAGTGGGAGATTCATTTATTCTTATGAATGCGCAAGATAAATAATGAAAAATGTAAAAATGAAAAAATTATAAAATGTAAAAATGAAAAAAACTCAAAAAACTATCTGGCAATTAAACATTTTTTACTATTTTTGCCCACAAATTTTTGAAGAAGATTATGAGAAAAATGTTATTGATAGCTGTAGCCGTTTTGATGTGCGGTTTGGCTTATGCTCAAGAAAACGACAGCAAGGATGTTCATAGAAAGAAAGTGGCTGTAGTGCTGAGTGGTGGCGGTGCGAAGGGTATGGCACACATTGGAGTGCTGAAGGTGTTGGAGCGTGCAGGTATTCCCGTAGACATCGTTACCGGCACGTCGATGGGTAGCATCATAGGCGGTTTGTACTCCATTGGCTATAATGCCAATGCCCTCGATTCGATGGTCCGTGTGCAGGACTGGAGTTATGTCATCACTGACAAGGAAGACTTGCGCAATCAGAGTCTCAACGACCGTAAGAAGCAGAATACATATTTCTTTAGTACAGGCATGACCATCGGTAAGCGCGATATGAATGCTGGTGGTCTCATCAAAGGTAAGAATCTTGCTGAGTTGTTCCAGCAGCTGTGCGTGGGTTTCACCGACTCGCTCGACTTCTCTCGCGACCTACCTATTCCTTTCGCCTGTGTGGCAACCGACATCATCGACAACTCCGAAGTGGACTTCCACAGCGGACGGTTGCCACAGGCCATGCGTGCCTCGATGGCCATTCCTGCTGCTTTCTCACCAGTGAGAATCGGTGACAAAGTGTTGGTGGATGGTGGTTTGCGCAATAACTATCCAGCAGATATTGCCCGTGAGATGGGTGCAGACATCATCATTGGCGTCACCGTACAGGGTACACCGAAAAGTGCCGAAGAGTTGGGTGGCACGATGAGTATCCTGAGTCAGATTATCGATGTAAACTGTAAGAACAAACTCGATGAGAACCTCGCTATCACCGACCTCCACCTGCAAGTGGATACTAAGGGTTACGGATCGGCCAGTTTTTCCCAATCTGCCATCGACACACTGATACGGCGCGGTGAGGAGGAAGCCATGCGCCACTGGGACGACATCATCGCCTTGAAGAAACGTATCGGCATCGATGAGTCGTTCCGTCCCATGATCCTGCATCCGCTGCGTCCGCAAGTGATGACTGAAAAGCACTACATCATCGGCTTCACCTTCGAGAATATGACACCACAAGACGAACGATTCCTTCGCCAGAAGTTCGGGCTGGATAAAAGAGACAGCATCGATGCCAATCTGGAGCAGGAACTCACTACATCGATGCGTGTAGACCTTTTTTATCAAACAGCCGAGTGCCGGTTGCTGCCCGAGAAATTGCCACATGCTACTCCACGCATGCGAATCCCTGGCATTTATCACAAAGTAGACTCTGTGTGGAGTGAGGCTGATGGCGTGCGTGTGGTGCTCACCGCTGGTGACCGCAAGTCAGTTCAGTTACATGCTGGTGTGCGCTACGACACCGAGGAATACGCTGCCGTGCAACTTGGTCTCGATATTCCGTTGAAGACAGCTATTCCTATCAATACTGATTTCACACTGCGACTTGGCAAGCGATTGATGGCACGCGGCGAACTCACCGTTCATCCCCGTAGTTTCACCCGTCCTACGCTCAGATACTCTTTCCGTCGCAACGACGTAGACATCTATCTCGAGGGCGACCGCAATTATAACATCCGTTACAACCAGTTCCAAGCAGAATTCATTCCCATCAACCATGATCTGAAGCATTTCAACATTCAATATGGTCTGCGGTGGGATTATATGCACTACCGTAATATGTTGGGTACGGAGACTAATAAACTTGCAGCACTCAAGAACGAACACTTCTATAGTTACCATGCCCGTATTAATTACAACAGCGAGGACAATTGGTCCTTTCCCACCCGTGGTGCCCGCTTCAAAGCTGAATACACCTACCTGACTGACAATTTCACTCAACTCGACGGTAAGCCTGGTATGAGTGCCGTCGATGCCAACTGGCGCATATCATTCTCGTTCAACAGCCGCTTCACCATTCAACCCATGCTCTACGGACGCTTGCTGTTCGGCACCACCACTCCACCCACCTTCGGTAATACTATCGGCGGTGACTGGTTTGGTCACTACGTCGAGCAGCAGATGCCCTTTGCCGGTATTGGAAACATAGAATATGTGGACCACCAGTTTGTGGCAGCCCAACTTCAGGCGCAGCAGCGCATCGGCGGCAGCAATTACGTGTTGCTTCGTGTGGCGGGTGCTCAGCAGGCCAATAAACCGAAGAACCTACTCGACCGCCGCACCTTGCTCGGTATTCAGGCCGCATACTATTACAACACGATGTTTGGTCCTATTGGTGCTACCGTTGGCTATAGCAATCGCACCAAACAACCATATTTCTACTTGAATCTCGGATATGAGTTTTAAGTGGATTGACGGGTATATTTTTTCGTCACTAAATGTACTTTACTTACTGACCACTTCACGTTCAAAGAAGTCCAAGAAGAAGGGCCAGTTGGGGCCTGCCTCATGACCGCCGTGGTGCTGGCGATAAGTGAGACGACCATTCATCAGACCATTGTCCATTCCCGGGAAGAGATCGGTGCCTACGCCTTTATAGCCGAGCAGTTCATAGACGGGCGATGCCTTTGAGGCCGAGATAAACGAGCCTACCACATCCTGCCATTTATCACCGTTCCAGCTGCCAGTAGATATGAAGCAGGCGCGTGGTGCGCAGAGGGCTATCAGCTCGTGTTGGTCGATTGGCAGGTCGTTTTCGGTCAGAGGGTCGGTACCATATTTGATGAGGTTGCCGCATACCCAGTGGTACTCCTCATGTGAAACGATGTTGCCGATGCTCTCGCCGCAGTCACGGCGCCATCCTGCTGCACCAGCCTTACCCGACGATGCAATGAATCCTGCTGCGATGCGCTCCTCGAAAGCCATCGCTACGAGTGATGCCTTTCCATAACGTGACACACCCTCGATAGCACACTTGGTGGCATCGAATGTCTTGTCGGTCTCCAGATAGTCTATCAGACGTGACAACCCCCAGCCCCAAGCTCGGAGTGAACCCCAATCTGTGGGCTGACGGTGTTCGCCCTTGTTACAAAGCCCGATGATGCCGTTCGTCAGTCCTGACCCAGAATCGGCTTGAATGGATGATGGGTTGATGGTGGCGGCAGCCCATCCGCGTTCGATGACCATCTGCTGCCACGAAACGGAGTTTCCAAAACTGCGGGTGGGGTCGCCGCCTCCGAATCCGAATTCTATGATGACGGGCATGTTCTGCTTGCCCTCTGGATAGACCACGTTGGCCTGAATCTCAACTTTGATGGATGGATAGCTGGAGTTGTCGACCACTCCTTTCAGATAACGGACTACAACAGGCTTTCCTGCAAATTCCTTCTTCTCTTCGTTTGTAACTTCCCACTTTACACCAGGTACTTTGTTGGGAATTCGGCCATAGACGTTGTCCTCAAATAGACGTACGATTTCCGGACGACGCACTTTGTACCACATCTTGGCGCTGGTGACCTTCTTACCGTTTTCAGTGACGAGCGGATCGGGGTAGAAGGGGTAAGGATTGGCTGTCAGTTCATCATAGTTCGGATGCTTACTTTCGTCCTGACTGTTCGGTTGGCGACCCTCACGAGGTTGGCTCACTCCAATTTTAGCCAGCATATCGGCATAATCGGCAGCGGCAATCTGGCGAAGGCTGTCCTGATTAACACGGTTTCCTCCCCCGAACATCATGAACTGTGCATTGGCTGTAAACGGGATGCAAGCGATAAGCATTGTCCCGAAGAAGTACTTCAAAGTTTTCATATCTTTTGCTTTTTCAAATTTTCAGCGCAAAGGTAGGAAAAAATTAAAAATAAAAGAATTAAAAAATGATAAAAAATTGAATTATGAATTATTTTGAATGATGTGTTAAGAAAAAAAACATTTTTTGCAGAAAATCATCAAATTATTTGGTAGTTTCGAAATTAGCACTTAACTTTGCAGAAGATTAAAACCTGCGTTGGAAATTATAAAATGTAATAATGCAAAGAAGATTATGGGTAAAATAAAGACAATAGGTGTTCTGACATCAGGCGGCGATGCTCCTGGCATGAATGCAGCCATCCGAGCTGTGACACGCGCTGGTATCAGCAATGGTTTCAATATTAAGGGTATCTATCGTGGCTACGACGGATTGATTAAGGGCGAGGTGAAGACTTTCACAACTGAGGACGTGAGCGGCATCATTACGCGAGGCGGTACCATTCTGAAGACGGCCCGCTCGAGTGAGTTCATGACCCCTGAAGGCAGGAAGAAGGCATACGAGACTTGCCTGAAGGAGGAAATTGACGCTTTGGTGGTGATTGGCGGCAACGGTTCGCTGACGGGAGCGTGGAATTTCGGTGTTGAGTTTGATTTCCCTGTTATCGGTTTGCCTGGTACGATTGACAACGACCTCTATGGTACTGATGCTACGATTGGTTACGATACGACGATGAACACTATCATGGAGTGTGTGGACCGCATCAGGGATACGGCCAATTCGCATGAGCGTATTTTCTTCGTCGAGGTGATGGGACGCGATGCGGGTTTCCTGGCACAGAACTGTGCTATCGCCTGTGGCGCTGAGGCTGCTATCGTGCCTGAGGAGGTGACCGATGTTGACCAGTTGGCACAGTTTATGGAGCGCGGCATTCGCAAGTCGAAGAAGTCATGTATTGTCATTGTGTCGGAGAGTCCTAAGTGTGGCGCTCTTTATTATGCTGATCGTGTGAAGAAAGAATTCCCAGGATTCGATGTGCGTGTATCGATTCTTGGTCACCTGCAACGTGGCGGAAGTCCGTCGGCTCGCGACCGCATTCTGGCAAGCTGTACGGGTGCTGGTGCCATCGAGGCCATCAAGCAGGGCCAGCGCAACGTGATGGTTGGCTATCGTTACAACGACATCGTCTATGTGCCATTCTCTGAGTGCATCCGTACGGACAAACGTTTCGATAAGCGACTCATCACGGTGCTGAATGAGTTGAGTATATAGAGGTGTGAGGTGAGAGGTGAGAAGTTAGTGATGTTTCGTCTGAACTCCTGTACTCCTATTACTTCTGTCGTTCCCGAACTAAAATATAGTGTCTAATGTCTAAAATCTTAATAGCGTTTGTCGTGTTTTGCGTATTACCTCTCTCCCCGTTGGTGGGAGGAAGTGGGCTTCACGCACAAAATCGAGACCGGCAAATGAGGTCACGAGTGGATAGTATGCTGACAGAGCGCTATTACCGCACACCCTACGATACGAGCTACGTGATTCGTCCTGAGGGAACGCTCACGTTGAAAGTGAGGATGAACCAAACGGGCAACTCCTTCCACGCAAAGGGAACGGTAAATGACATTTATTCAAAGGCAGACCTCAAAACCAGTCATAAGACTACATTCTCCGTGGCTGGTATTTATCGTGGAATAGGTGTCGGAATGGCTGTCAACCCTTCCAAATGGAAAGGAATCTATAAGGACTATGAGTTCAATCTCAATTATTATAGTAGTCGCATCAGCCTCGACTTCAGTTATCAACGCGCCACCACATTGGCAGGCGACATCCGTCGGGACGATAATCTGGAACGGTTGGAGTCGGATGATCTCATACTGAAGATTGTCAATCTGGCAGGCTACTACACCTTCAACCATCGTCGTTTCTCTTTCCCCGCCGCTTTTACCCAAAGTTACATCCAGCGTCGTTCGGCTGGTTCGTGGTTGGCGGGTATCAGCTATCAGGGAGGAAGCATCAAGACGAGCGATGACCTAAAAGCCCGTAATCCGAACGCTCCTGACGTACAAATCAATATTGGCCACATTGGTATTGGAGGCGGTTACGGTTACAACTGGGTACTTGGCAAAAAATGGCTGCTCCATTTCTCTATGTTGCCCACCTTCGTGGTGTATAACCGCAACAAATTTACTGTGAACGGAGAGCGAAAGAAGGCTCAGCACATGCGTTTCAACATGATTTTCAACGAGCGTGCAGCAGTAGTTTACAACTTTTCGTCCCGCTATTTCGCCGGAGCCACCCTTGTGATGAACAATTCCGTCTTCGATGACGATGTGGTGGTAGTCAATCAGAACAAATGGCGTGCCCGTGCATTCTTAGGCTTTAGACTCTAGCAACTAACAAGTTTGGTACATCTAGAGCTTGTCGAAGGACTCAGCACTCATTTAATCGCAATTTTCAATTTTCTCAACAGAACATTCGTGAGCGGACTAAAGCGTGGCGGAAAAGCATGCTAACTAATTAAAAATATGGTTAAGAAAACAGTAAAAGACATTTACCTTGCAGGGGGATGCTTTTGGGGGACCGAGCATTACTTCAAGCAGATTGAGGGTGTGGTGGCGACGGAGGTTGGATTTGCCAACGGAAACACCGTGAACCCTACGTATAAAGAGGTGTATACCGACACGACGGGCTTTGCAGAGACTGTGCATGTAAAGTACAATCCAGAAGAGGTGAGTCTCCGATTCCTGTTGCAGATGTTCTTCAAGGCAATCGACCCTACGAGTCTGAACAAACAAGGACATGATGAAGGAACTCGCTATCGTACCGGCATCTATTATTCTGATACGGAGGATTTACCGGTCATCGAGAGGGTTTATGCCGAAGAGCAGCAGCACTATCAGCAGCCTCTTGTTGTAGAGAAACAACCTTTAGAGAACTTCTATACAGCGGAGGAGTATCACCAGGACTATCTTGACAAGAATCCTGACGGTTATTGTCATCTGCCACTTTCGCTGTTTCAATTTGCCAAACAAGCGAAAGAGAAAGGTATTGAGCGTAGAAATCAATAAAAAAAATAAACTATTTACAAACCCATGAAGAAGATTATTACAAGTTTACTGGCTACATTAGGACTGACAACTGCCTGCGGCCAGGGGAATTACGAGAATGTCGACGTAAAGGCTTTCGCAGAACTGATGGACGCTTCGAACGTTGTGGTGCTCGATGTACGTACTGCCGATGAATTTGCAGAAGGGCATATCGAAGGAGCTATTAACATCGATCAGGGAAAGGACGATTTCATGCAGAAAGCAAAGACGGTACTGACGACCGATAAGACCATTGCGGTCTATTGCCGTAGCGGTCGTCGCTCTGCCAGCGCGGCAGGTCGATTGGCGGCTGAGGGTTACAAGTGTGTGAACCTGAAAGGGGGTATTACTGCCTGGCAGGATGCCAAGATGCCTGTCAGCACAGAGAGTTACGAGGTGGATGTGTTCAAGACGAAGAGCGGCAAGACCGTCAAGATGCATGCGTTGATGCATTCTTGCATTCGAATTGAGTTCGATGGGCGGGAAATACAAATTGACCCTGTAGGAAAGATGGGCAATCGCACCATCGACTACGCTTCAATGCCGAAAGCAGATTATATCCTTGTGACTCACGAGCATGGTGACCACTACGATGCAGCAGCCATCAAACAGCTGACGGGCACAAACACCCAGCTGATTATGAACAAACGCTGTGCCGATATGTATGGTTCGGGATTGGTATTGGCTAACGGTCAAAGTGCTACTTTGGGCGGTATTGTGATTGAGGCCGTTCCTGCATATAATATCTCGGAAGGGCATACGCAGTTCCATCCCAAAGATCGTGACAATGGCTACGTGCTGACCCTCGACGGCTTACGTATCTACATAGCAGGTGATACGGAAGATATTCCCGAGATGGCAAACATTAAGGACATCGATATCGCCTTTCTGCCTTGTAACCAACCCTACACGATGACTCCAGAACAACTGATACGTGCTGCAAAGATGATTAAGCCAAAGGTACTCTTTCCCTATCACTATGGACAGACAAATGTCAGCACCATTCCGTCACAATTAAAGGAAGAGGGGATAGATGTACGAATCAGGCATTACGAATAGAATGATAGCTTTCTATAGGCTTACTTCAACTCCGCTTTTACGTCTGTAACCATATCTTTGTGTTGCTCGTCAGGTGCAGTCAGCGTTGAGGTAAGCGCAATGCTACCCGCTTTATCCTTCGTGGAGAAAGTGCCAGTGTAGATGATATCGCTGTCGAAATATAGAGTAGCTTCTACCAATACCTTGTATTTGCCTTGTGAAACAGCACGTCCCTGTTGATCTGTGAAGTCCCATGTGAAACTCTGAGTGCCGCTTGCTTGTGGAGTGGCACCTGAGAAGGCATCCAATTGCTCGTCGGTCTGCTCGTTTGCTTTTGCGGTTTTCACCCATGTAGGTACACATGCAGGGCGTACTATATAGCCACGCTGGGCTGGTTGACCTCCACGCGACCTTCCTTTGGTAGTGTATGCGGTGACAAATAGTGTCTTTACCACCTCGCCTTTCTCATTTTCTATCCATACAGCATACTGGTTAGACCCAGGCCCTGCTTGTTTCTGATAGTTGAACGACACTTCAAGACTCTGTGTCTTGCTTTTGTTTTGAGCGAATGCCGGCATTGCCAGCAACATAACAGCGATAAATACGCTAAACATCTTTTTCTGTTTCATGGCTTTATTTGTTAATACAGTTGTTAATACGGGTGCAAAGATAGTAAAAAAGTTGAAAGTTGAAGTTGAAAGTTGAAAAAATTAAAAAAAACTCTAAACTCTAAACTCTAAACTCTAAACTTTTTATATCTTTGCAACCGCTAATAAACGAATAACATGGCAATCACACGCGAGAGGCTGCAGCAGACATTTAGCGAGAATGGGGCACAGGAGATTTATCAGGAAGTGAAAGTTGAGGGAGATTTCCTTGGGTTCGCTCGTCGGTATGTTTTCGACTCGGATGACCGTGTGACGAGGAGTGCCCTGTGGGGACTGGCCAAAGCAAGCGATAAAGAACTTGCGGGGTTGCAGGTGTTGCTCAACGAACTGATTGTACAAGCGATGCAGACGGAGAACTCATCCGTGAGGCGGCTGACATTGAACATCATCGGGCGTTTGAAGATATCCGAGGATGACCTGCGAACCGACTTTCTTGACTTCTGCCTCGAGCGTATGGCCAGCATCGATGAGTTTCCTGGTATCCAGACGATATGCATGAAGCTTGCCTTCCACATGTGTCAGTTCTACCCGGAACTGATGGGTGAGATGAAACGCACTCTTGAGACAATGGAAATCGACTATTACAAGCCTGCTGTGAGAGGCCTCCGTAAAAAGATACTCTTAAGGCTTTAGATGCTTTATTATAATATAAAATAAACTAACTTTCAAATTTCAATGAAACGATCTATTTTACTACTGGTGTCACTCGCTGTCGGTATGATGGTTGAGGCACAAGACCGACTCTACAACGATGAGTTTCCATTGGGTGATGTGACCCTATTGGATGGCCCATTGAAGGCTGCCCGCGACTTGAATATCAAGACGCTGTTGCAGTACGATGTTGACCGGCTGTTGGCTCCTTATCGCAAGGAGGCAGGATTGACCCCGAAGAAACCTACCTATCCTAACTGGGACGGACTTGACGGCCATGTGGGCGGTCACTACCTTACAGCGATGGCAATGAATGCTGCCACAGGTAGCGAGGAGTGCCGTCAGCGTATGGAATATATGATTAGCGAACTGCAGGAGTGTGCAGATGCGAATGTGAAGAACCACCCAGAATGGGGGCGTGGCTATGTGGGTGGAATGCCCAATAGTGAGCGCATCTGGTCGAACTTCAAACGTGGCGATTTCGGTGTCTACAATGGTTCTTGGGCACCATTCTACAACCTTCATAAGATGTACGCAGGCTTGCGTGATGCGTGGGTGTATTGCGGAAACCAACAAGCTAAGAAGCTTTTCCTTGGGTTCTGCGACTGGGCTATCGATCTGACGGCTGGTTTTAGTGACGCTCAGATGGAGCGTATGCTGGGTATGGAGCACGGTGGTATGAACGAGGTGCTGGCTGATGGGTATGCCATCACAGGCGATAGGAAATACCTTGATGTGGCTCGCCGCTTCTCTCATCGCCGCCTGTTGAATTCTATGTCGCAACGTCAGGACAACCTCGACAATATGCATGCCAACACACAGGTACCGAAGGTTGTAGGGTTTGAGCGTATTTCTGAACTCGCTGGTGATGAAGTGTATCATAAGGCAGCTGACTTCTTCTGGGACATCGTGACAGGCGAACGGTCACTTGCATTCGGCGGTAACAGCCGTCGCGAGCACTTCCCCAGTAGGGATGCTTGTATGGACTTCATCAACGACATCGACGGTCCCGAATCGTGCAATACCAACAATATGCTGAAGCTGACAGAGGAATTACACCGCCGTAATCCTGAGGCTCGCTATGCTGACTACTACGAGTTGGCTACGTTCAATCATATCCTCTCTACCCAGCATCCCGAGCATGGAGGCTACGTGTATTTTACACCTGCTCGTCCACGTCACTACCGCAACTATTCAGCTCCCAACGAGGCCATGTGGTGCTGCGTGGGTACGGGTATGGAGAATCATGGCAAGTACGGACAGTTCATCTATACTCACAAAGGTGACAATCTCTTCGTGAACCTCTTCGTCGCCTCTCAGTTGAATTGGAAGGAACAGGGTATCGTGCTCCGTCAGGACACTCAGTTCCCATATGGTGAAACGAGCCGCCTCACGGTTACACAGGGTAAAGGTGAGTTTTCACTTCAAGTGCGTTATCCAGCTTGGGTGAAGCCTGGCACATTTTCCATCAAGGTCAATGGTCAGCCTGTCAGCATTGTCACAGGTCCGTCGTCATATGTCAGCATCGATCGCAAGTGGAAGAAAGGCGATGTGGTGGATATCAGTTTCCCGATGTACAACAGCATCAAGTACTTGCCCAATGAGCCGCAGTATATCGCACTGATGCACGGCCCTATCCTGCTTGCTATGAAGACTGGTACGGAAGACTTGGCTCATCTCATTGCCGACGACAGTCGTTTCGGACAATACGCAGGAGGTAAGAAACTGCCAATCGACCAGGCACCAATCCTCATTAACGACAACATCGAGGATATTGCTAACCAGTTGCAGCCTATTGCAGGGAAACCCCTCCACTTCACCCTCACTACAAAGATGGAGAATGCCATTCGTAACGAATTGATGCCTTTCTTCGAACTGCACGACAGCCGCTATATGATGTACTGGCTATCTCTCTCCGAGCAGAGCTATAAGACTTATCTTGACAACCTCGCACGTCAGGAGCAGGAGCGTCAGGCACTCGAGGCACGTACCGTAGATAAGGTCCAACCAGGAGAGCAGCAACCCGAGACCGACCACAAGATGGAGACCGACCGTTCGCAGACGGGAAATACCAACGATGTGTTCTATCGCGATGCCAGCGATGGCCACTACTTCAGCTATCTGATGCAGACGGGTGGAGCGACCGACCTTTCCCTGCGACTCAAATATTGGGGTGTAGGTGAGTGGAAAAGTCATGAGTTCGACATTCTGGTCGATGATGTACTCGTGAAGGAAGTGAACAATACCGGCAAGTACCGCATCTCCGAATTCAAGTACGAGACCTATCCTATACCTGCCGACCTCCTGAAGGGCAAGCAGCAGATACGTGTCAAGTTCATTGCCAAGCCCCGCAAGCAGATTGGCGAGATCTACGAAGTGCGATTAGTGAAGTAATTGTTTAATAGTTTATAATAAAAATAAGAGTATGAAACGTAATGCATTATTGATTGCAATGATTGTGCTGACGGCACTTACCATGCAGGCACAGCCTCGCCGAAATGGCGGTGGTAAATGGGAGGGTTTGGCTCGTACCCCACAGATGGGTTGGAGTTCGTGGAACCGTTTCCAAGGTAATATTTCTGAAGACATCATCAAAGGCATCGCCGACGCAATGGTGGAGACAGGTTTGCGCGATGCAGGCTATGTGTATATCAACATCGACGACTGTTGGCACGGGCAGCGCGATGCCGACGGATTCATTCAAGTCGATCCTGCAAAGTTCCCAAGTGGGATGAAAGCATTGGCCGACTATATGCACAGCAAGAACCTGAAACTGGGTATCTACAGCGATGCCGGTACCAGGACCTGCGCAGGTATGCCAGGTTCGTTGGGACACGAATACCAGGATGCTCTGCAGTATGCACGATGGGAAGTCGACTATCTGAAGTACGATTGGTGTAATGCCAACAACATCAATCCCCGTGGTGCTTATGCCCTGATGCGCGATGCCCTGCGTGCTTCTGGTCGTCCCATCTTCTTCAGTATGTGCGAATGGGGCACTAACCAACCTTGGGAATGGGCTGCCGACGTAGGCCACTCATGGCGAACCACAGGCGATATCACCTCACGTTTTGCCGGCACACCCCGTCAGCGTGGTTGGGGACAGACCGTCCTGAGCATCATCGACCAGAACGGACCGCTGCGTAAGTATGCCGGACCGAATCATTGGAACGATCCCGATATGCTCGAGGTCGGCAACGGTATGAGCGAGAACGAAGACCGCGCCCATTTCACCATGTGGTGTATGATGGCAGCTCCGCTGATTCTCGGAAACGACCTGCGCAACATGAGCAAAGCTACCTGCGACATCCTCATGAACCGCGATATGATAGCCATCGACCAAGATACCCTTGGTGTGCAAGGACTCCGCTATAAAGACCTTGAAGGACTGCAATGCTGGTTCAAGCCCCTTGCAGGTGGCGATTGGGCCTTCACCATTCTTAATTCCACCGAGCAGGACATCACCTTCAACCTCAACTGGCAGGATTTCAACCTCACCGATGATGAAGTGAGCCATCTCAGCACCAATTTCGACACCATCGTTTATCGCGTCTATAACCTCTGGAGTCACAAGCAGGAGGGGAAGACCTCGAAGCAGAACAAGGTGGAACGCAAACTTGTAGTCAAAGGTCACGATGTCATCGCTTACCGACTGACAAAAGCGAATTAAGCGTTAAGAATATTGAACACAAATCATCTCCGTATTATATTATAAACAAGGAGTGACGGATAGGGCGGGGAGCTACGGCTTCCCGCTCGTCTTTTACATACAAAGTAATGCTTTCGCCAAGTAGCGGAAACGCTTCCGGGATGAAAGTAACGTTTCCGCTATTGGTCGGAAACGCTTCCGGGAGGAAAGTGGCAACCATAAGACCCTCTCTATCGCACGATAGGGAGGTTTTTTTTGCTAAAAAATGATAAAAAAGCGTGAAAGTGCGGGATATTTTACGTTATGTGTCGTATAACAAGTGGAAAAAGGAATGAAAAGCGGATCGACAGTGAAGATAGACGAACAGATAGTGGATGCTGTGAAGGGCGACCGGCGCAGGGGGCAGGAGCTGATGATTGGCCACTACGGGCAGGAGGTGTTCGGCATGATTGCGAGGCTGGCAGGCAACGTGATGGATGCCGAGGAGCTGACGCAGGACACGTTTCTCCGCGCTTTCAACCACATCGACAGCTACGACCCACGGCGAGCATCGCTCGGCACTTGGCTCTGCCGCATTGCCTACCGACTGACGCTCGACTTTCTGAAACGCCGCAGCCCGATGACCGTTTCGATTGAAGACTCGGAGGTTTGGCAGACGGACATCAGCGATGAGCAGCTGGAGGCGGAACTATCGACGGGCAACGAGGAGCGCATCAGCCGACTGGAACTGCTGATTGACCAGCTGCCGCCCGACGAACGCACGCTGCTCACGCTTCACTACTTCGAGGACCGTCCGCTTGACGAATGCTCGTTCATCATGGATGCCACGCCCCACGCCCTGGCGAACCGGCTCTACAGAATAAGAAAGAAATTGTATAAGGAATTAAGGCAAAAGGCAAAAGGCACAAGGCAAAAGACCTCTTAGCCAATAAAAATAGTTAGATATGACAACACATAGAGATACCGACTTGCGCGAAGCCCTGCGACGACGTTATGCCAACACGCCGCAACTGCCAACCGACTTCACCGAACGCATGATGGAGCGGGCGAACACGAAGCCTGTCCAGCGCCATCGGTGGCAATGGGCCGCGTCCGTCGCTGCCTGCCTGTTGATTGTCGTTGGCATTGGGTTGCACCATGAACTCAATGAGACTTCACAGCAGATTGTACAAGCTCCGTCGATGCCCGAAGTCCACGAAGTCGTGAACAAGCCCATTGAAGCCGAAGCACCACAACCGATTGCGGCAGTGGAGCCGCAGCCAATACAACCGCATCGGACAGCAAGGAAATCGCGAACGCATCTACAGGAATTGCCCGACACACTCGGCAATGGCATCTGGCGCTCGGAACGGAATGTGACGCTGGCTCTGAAGATACTCAGCGAGTGTGCCACCACCATCCAGCGCGAGGAGCAGGAGGTGCGCAACCATATCATCCAAGCTACGTTCAACGCCACGCCGCAGCCAGCCAATGCTGTGCTCGTGACCAACGAAGCAGGCGACTACGAAGTGATTGAAACCAAAAGAATCAGAGAGATATAATTAAAGTTGAAAGTTGAAAATTGAAAATTGAAAAATGAAAGGAAGTATCATCATCGCAGCCATCGCCATGATGGCTATCGTGCCAACCGCCTCGGCACAAGAACAAATCAAGAAGGCGTTTCAGGAAGTGACTGACGAACTCGAGGGCGTCACCAAAGTGGGAGAGCATAATACAGCGAAAGTGGACAGGGACGGTATCACCGTTGAGAGCAAAGTTATCACCATCAAGGTGGATAGAAAGTATCAGCATTCCGTGTCCGAAACCCTGGAGGATGCTTTCAGAAAGGAGGCCGCCAAGACCTCGCTTTATGAGGAAGAAACAGGTAATGAGAAAGGTGCAATCGACTCAGCCCTCGTCCACGACCTCGGTCTGCGCCGACTGTGGAAAATATATCGGGATGGAGATGAGGACGTCCTCATCGGAAGCTTGAAGAACAGCACCTACTTCATCGCCAACTTCAACGACAAGAAGCACAAAGGCTATCGCACCTGCTATGCAGCCGAGTGGAGCAACGCCGACGACCCTGAGGTCTATACCGCAAGACTCGTCTTTGTCTATGGCCGTCAGCCCGATGGCTCACCTGGCATTGCAGCGGCCAATTCCTTGAATATTATGGGCATAGCGTCGCGGCCCGACGTTCTGGACGAGGACATCTTCAAGCAGCAGTTGATGGATGCATTCGGGCATCAAAAGGAAGACATCCCCTTCGACGGCAATACGGAGAACTGGATGGCCAAGGTGATGCAACGCGGAGTGAGCAACCTGAGCAACCGCGACTGGCACCGCTTCTTCGGATTGTTGACGGAGAAGATGATGGATTCCAAATACAAGGGGGCAAAGGAGGACCTGGTCGTGTCGGCAGGCATCATCCTCGACCTCTGCAAGAATGCTCCGCTTGATGAAGATGAGCGTCCCGTAGCAGCCAACCGCCTGATGCAAGTGCAGGAAAATTTCGACAACGACAAGGACGAATACATCTACGACATGCTTGAGCTGGCGAGGAAGAAAGTGCAAAAGAAATAATATGGTATTATAGTTTGTAAGAAGTAAATCATACCAGATAATACTAGGTAATGCTGGATATAAGAATCAGGGACTTGCGAAAGCCCCTGATTTTACGTTTATGTCTTCTTTTCTAACGGAAGTGGGATTTGCCAACGGACATACAGCGAATCCTTCGTACGAGGATGTCTATACCGACGCGGGGGATTTCCCCGTATAAGTTTAGGGTTTTACGTCTTTCTGTTTAGGTGAAATCCTTTTGTTATCCCATGAAAAATGCCGTACTTTGCACCCGAAAACAAAACGGTGCCGAGTTACATTACGTTTCTTCTGGTCGCCGCGATAAAAAACAATATGTTTAACCATTAAAGTATAGGAGACAAGATTATGAAGAAATTGATGATTATGGCAGTGATGATGGTCATGACTATCTCGGCCAACGCAATGAGCTACAGAATGGCAAAGAACGAGGCTCTGTTCTTGAGTGACAAGATGGCTTACGAACTGAACCTGACGAATGCCCAGTACGAAGCAGTCTATGAGATCAATCTGGACTACCTGATGAGTGTTGACTCTCCTGCTGATGCCTATGGCAGATGGTGGAACCGTCGCAACACCGACCTTCAATATGTATTGACTGCCTATCAGTATAAAACATACATGGGCATTCCGTACTTCTATCGCCCGATTAGCTGGAAGTCTGATAGCTGGACGTTCCATGTTTACAGCCACTATACCAAGAAGCACCACCTCTACAAGGATCGCCCAAAGGTATATAACAACTATAAAGGTGGCAACAACCGCAAATCGGATCGCTTCTATGCTGACAAGCACTTGAATGTGCAGGGTCATGTATCACCAGCCAAGCCCAACAACACAAAGCCAAATAACGGCCCGGTAGTTAGGGACAACGGCACTACTCATCACAATACGACGGCTGCCAACAAGGGGAATGCTCGCAACAACAATCTCCCGGGAAACAACCGCCAGATTGCAAAAAATACGCCTAACAATGCGAAGCCCGGCATCGTCGTAGGTCGCAGGTAAAACGTAAATGATGTAAATACGAAGGGTACTTCTATTTCCACCATATATGCCTCGAAAGAGGATTCAGGGAATCGTAGAAATACGGTTCCCTTTTCGTTAATTCTTCAATCTCTTTTTAACCTGAGCTTGTCGAAGAGTCGAAGTGTCATTCTTTCCCTTTCGCCTATGTCATTACTCAATGGGATGTCACTCTGCCAGCAACTGCTCCACGGTTATGTCCTTGCGCTGTTTGCCCTGCTTATCGTAGAGCACAACGAAGGGGATGCCTGAGAACTGGAACTTCTCTTGCAAGTAGCCCCACTCGGAACGGGTGATGTGGATGTGCTCGCCCTGGATGTTGTTGGGTTCGAGGAATGGTTTGCATTGCTCGGGCGTGTCGTCGGTGATGTAGAGATATTTCACGGGCTTGTCCTTGTTGGCCTCCACCTCGTCGCGCATGCTGAGCATCTTGGCTCGGCAGGGACCGCACGACATTTCCCAGAAATCGACGTAGAGCACGTTGCCTTTGTAGGGCTCGATGATGCGCTGGAAGATGCTGTCGCCCTTTGTCATCAGTTTGTCGTCCACCACCTGGATTTCGTTCTCCTTCACGTAGTCGCGGAAGGTCAGGATGCCTCTACGAATCAGTTCTGGATGAGTGATAACGCTCATGGCGGCAGCCACATCGTCAGCAGCTTGGTCATAGCGATTCCCATGCCATTCCAACGTACTGAAGATGTTGCGCAACTGGCACACTTGAGCGGTAAAGTCGGTAGGGCTGACGTTCAGTTTCTCCTGCAGTTTTTTCATTGAGTTCATCCTTACTTCACGACGAAATACATGCTTCTCCTTTGCGATGGCCTCGGCAATCTTCGGGTCATAGTCAAAGGGGATATAATCTAGCACTCCGCCAGCAGTGATGGGACTGAAGAGGTGAAACTCTATTCTGTTGAAGAAAAACTCATCGGCGGCAATCATCAGCAGCGGATTGTCTGTCAGGTATTTCTCGCGAGGTGCCACGAAACTGAAGAACTTTTGCCAAAATGCTTCCGATGGCATTCTGTTTTCTTTCTGAATCAGTTTGAATTCTGCACTTGCATAGGTGTCGCAGATGTATTCGACATACTGTGAGACGATATACGTGCGCAGAATGTCGGATGCCATGGGCGAACAGCCCTCGAGTTCGGGCAGACCTGCGTTCATCTGTCGCACCATGTCATCCAGACGTGCCACCTGCTTGTCCCTCCACATCAAGAGCGAGTCGGATTCGCTGTCGTACACTTTTTCCGGCCTGACGAACTTGCAGTATTTCTGGTCAACCTGCTGATACAGGCGGGTCACTTCACCGCCAAGGCCTGTGCCGTCAAGGATGACTCCCTCCTCCTTCGTCTGTTTTGTGGTGTCGATGATGACGCTGACCGTATCACCTGGGCAGGCATACGCCGTTCCCAACGGATAGACAAGCACAAACATTGGATAAGGCACATAGACGTTCATCGAGAAGGTGCCGTCGTTCTTAAATTCAATCACAGAGGTTTTCTCCTTGCCGACGATATAGTCGCGCATGATGACCGTGAAGCGTCCATTCATCATGTCAATTATCTCCTTCGGAAACTTCTCGCCTTTCGCTTCTTCTGGCACGACTAAGCCCCCTTGAAACACCACGTTGCCGCCGTGCATGCGATATTCGCCCCATTCCGCACTGGGATAGTTCATCAGCTGCGGCACCTCTTGTGCCTTCACTTTCTTCGATTTCTTCTGTGCCTGCATGCCAATCGGAACGAACAGCAGGGCAAGGAGGATGCTAAATGCAATGTTCTTGTTCATGTCTGGTTAATTCGTTTTAAATTCGGTGCAAAGATAGCAAAAGCCGAGCGAAGTACAAAATAAATCGAATTTATTTTTTATTTCCGAGGCGTATTTTATCTTCGACGTAGTCAAAGATACGAAAAGTTTACGGTTTACGGTTTACCGTTTACTGTTTTTTGCAAAAAAGCCCTCTCTATCACACGATAAAGAGGGTTTTTATCCTCCCCCTTGGGGGAGTTAGAGGGGGGCCGCTAGTTCTGGTCAACTACCGGCGGATTGTCACCACCGCCACCGTTATCATCCCCACCGCCCGGATTATCGGGATTATCGGGCGTATCAGGCGTGTCCGGAGTGTCGGGTGTATCGGGTGTGTCGGGCGTATCCGGCGTGTCGGGCGTATCGGGCGTGGTGCTGCCGCCATTGTTGCCGCCATTGCCGCCGCTGCCATTTCCGCTGCTGCCACCCTTGCGGGCGATGATTTGCTTGTAGTGGCGCACCTCGGCATTCAGCTGGTCGATGGTCGTGGCGTAGGCCGTGTCGCCCTCGTAGATGAACACCACGTTGGCCAGCTTGACGAAGATGCGGTACGTCGTGATGATATTCTGGCGCAGCTGCGTCAGTTCGTTCTTCACGTAGCCTGCCTGCTCGTTGGTGCGTGCGGTCATGGCCTGCTGGAACTCCTGGTTCTTAGCCGACAGGCCCTGCACCCACTCGGTCAGTCCCAGCGTGGTGAGCTGCGAGGCATAGTTGGCTAGCAAGTCCTGGCACAGCTGGTCCGTGCGCATGGTCTGCTGCTGATATTCGCCGCTGGTGTTCACGTTGTATCGCTTGATAGGCTCCGTCAGCTGCTGCGCGGCATCGCGCTGGGCCTGCAACGGACTCTTCAGAGCATTGTTCACCGTGCCCGTGAAGCCGGTATAGTAAGAGTCGCGCTCGGAGTCGAGCGCCTGCACGTTCTTCGTAGCTTGCGCTGTCGAAGCCTTGCGGAACGCCGTGTCGAATGCTTGCGTGGCTGCCTCCCACGCATCCACCTCGTTGCCCAGCTTGGCCATGAGCGCTGCACAGGCTTTCACACGCACCAGCTGGTCGGCGCTGTACTGATAGGTTTCCGATTGGTCGAGGTAATTGAAGTCGAGTGCCTCAATCTGTCTTGCGTTAATATCCATAATGTTTGGTTTTAGTTAAAGATTGTTACTATTTGTCTCATATCGAGCCGATATAACGTCAGTTGTTAATTTTTGTTATCATATCGAACCGATATAGCGTCGATTGTTAATTTTTGTTATCATATCGAGCCGATATAGCGTCGGTTGTTAATTTTTGTTATCATATCGAGCCGATATAGCGTCGGTTGTTAATTTTTGTTATCATATCGAACCGATACAACGTCGGTTGTTAAATTTTGTTATCATATCGAACCGATATAACTTCGATTGCCGTCTGCTGGCCTCATATCGGTCCGATATAGCTTTACAGGCGGAGGGCGCCCGTCTTTATTACAACCTTGATACATCATAAGCATTTATGTCGTTTGAATAATCTCCCGGAAAGAGGCGCGAAGCACTCTTAATAAACAACAAACTATAGGCGGCATACCACTGCCGACATGAGAACTGCCGTAAACCAGAAATGCTCACGCCTCGTTTTTCGAGAGTGAGCTTTCGGCCTTCTTGTTCTCATGATTCAAAGATGTGGTATTTTCCTATAGTCTTGAAAACGTCGGGCTACCCCTTTCCGTAAGGAAATTTATTTCGATTACAAATGTAGTGAAAAATCAGCAACTCCGTATCGTTTCATCCGAGAAAACGTCGAAAACCAAACATTTTTCCCCGTTTTTCCTTCCGTTTTGCAATAAAAGCAGTATATTTGCAGATGGTTAAATGGAAATTTTTTTGTATCTTTGTGTCACCTTTTGTCCTTTCGACTTGTTATGTATGTGACCAAGGTCGAGAAAACAGCCCCAAAGAACAGAGAGGGGTCGAAAAAAATAAAGGACTAACAACTTAAAAACAAGTAAGAAAATGGGACATTTAGAAATTAGCGCATTCATGTCGCTCTTAATTCCAATCGCATGTGGATGTATTCTTCCAATCTTTGCAATCTGGATGGGCATTCGTAAGGAAATCAACGAGTCGAAGAACCGTACGCAGGTACTGTTATCTGCCATCGAGAAGAATCCGGATGTGGACATCGAAGAACTGATGGCGAAAATCTCACCAAAGAAGAAACTGCTGAAGGAGAAACTGCTCAACAAACTGCTGGCAGGATGCATCACATCGTTCCTCGGCATCGGACTCCTGGGCTACACGACTTATGCAGGTTATGTTGGCGGTAGTAATTCGGATGATATTAAAGGACTGTGTTTGGCAGGTATCATTCTCCTGGGAGTCGGCATCGCGCTCTTCATCAACTACTACGTAGGAAAGAAGATGCTGGCGAAGGAGATGGAAGCGGAAGAGGCACAGGCGGCAAGCCGCAATGTAAAAATTTAAAAATTAAAAAATGTAAAGATTGAAAAGGCGTGACACGCGAAGTATTCATAGCACATGTGGAGCGGGAGCAGGAAGCATTACGAAGTTTCTTGCTCGCCCTCTGTTGTGGTAAGAAGGACGATGCCGACGATATTGCTCAGGATGCGCTGGTAAAGGCATACCTTGCATCGGCAGGCTATCAGGACAAGGGGCGTTTCCGTTCGTGGCTCTTCAAGATTGCCCACAACACGTTCCTCAACCACAAGGCGAGCATGCGGACGATGGCAAACATAGAAGAAGCGCGGACAGTGGCCAGCAGCTTTTCTGCAGACTCTTCGTTCCAGCATCAAGACCTCTACCTGGCACTCAGCACCTTGCCGCCCAAGGAACGTTCGGCCATCACGCTGTTCTATCTCACGGGATACAGCATCAAGGAGATTGCCGCCATTACCGAAACCTCGGAAGATGCCGTGAAGAAGCAACTATCGAGAGGAAGAGACAGGCTGAGAGAAGAACTGACCCCCCGACCCCCTTTGGGGTGAAAGTTGATAGTTCATAGTTCATAGTTGATAGTCAGTTTTAAGTTGATAGTTCCGCCAAGGCGGAGTACTCAGAACTAACTACTTTAAACTACTGAGCGCAGCTCACAACTGACATTAAACTTTAAACATTAAACTATAAACTTTAATAATATTGATTATGGAAAAAGATAAAGAACTTGAGGAATTGTTCCTCGCACAGAAACCACATTTCGACGACGGCGCCGACTTTATGGCTGCGCTGACGAAGCGTCTCGATGCGGTGGAGTTTATCAAACAGCATCAGGAAGCAACCGTCCGCCGCTACAAGATGGCGATGGCGGTAGCGTTTGTCGTTGGCATCATCAGCGGAGGTGTTGCGATTGCATTTATGCTTTCCGCTCCTGCCGACGTTCCTCTCTTTACTTTTGAGGAGCAAAATGTTGTGCTGCAGTGGGTTTCTGAACACTCTCGTGTGATATTCGCGACCGCACTTGCCCTGCTGATAAGTCTTGGTATCGTCAGCCTTATCAATAATGTGCAGGAGATGCTGGCTATGCAGCGTCAGAAGGGAAACAAGACGTTACGTTATTTCCCCTATATGCTGCTTTTGCTAAGCATGCTGTTGGTTGGCTGCACCACAAAACCCGAAAGCATCGGCGATTTGGAGTCTGCTTACGTGACGATGGACGACAGCGTGCGTATCCATTATAAACAATGGGGAGAGGGCGACAAAGCCATCTGTTTCGTTCATGGATTCGGATGCGACATGAATACGTGGGAAAAGCAGTTCGAAGGCTTGCGCGACGAAAACCTGCACCTCGTGTTTATCGACTTGCCAGGTTATGGTGAGAGCAGCAAGCCGCATGTGGAATACACGCTCGACTTCTTTGCACGTGCCGTCAACAAGGTGTTAGACGAAACGAAGGTCGACACAGTTGTCCTCGTGGGGCATAGCCTGGGCACACCCGTCTGCCGTCAGGTGCTACTGACAGGCAGCCGTCCGAGCAATCTGTTTGACATCGATGGCGTCTATTGTTTTTACGACGGAACAGAGACGCAGGAATATGTCGATGCCATTCAGCAGTTCGGCCATGCTTTCGATGGACCGGATTGCCGTCAGGTGATCGAGGGCTTTGTGGCTTCGCTGGCAGGACCTGAAACGCCGCAGGAGATTACCGACTATGCGATGAGTGTGATGCCTCAGACGCCGCAGTATGTGGCATCGAGTACCATGCGCAATCTCGTAGAACGCCGATGGTGGCCTCAGACGCAGATTGGCGCTTCGGCAGGCTCAGGCCAGGAAGGAAAGACGATCGTTGTCTGCACGCAGAACAGCGGTCTTGATCCCGACAACCGTCAGAAGATGGAACGCCTGTATCCTCAGCTCGACTACACCGAACTGACTACATGCGGCCACTTCATCCATATGGAGCAAGCGGAAATGATAAATGAAAAATTAAGAAAATTAGCGGTTGGAGTTTAGTGTTTTTGCATTTTTACATTTTCATTACCTTTTACAATCTACACTAATCAATGAGTGAATTAAGAACTAAAAATACGAGCAACCAGATTCGCCGCATCCGTCAGATGGAGCGGCGGCTTGTTCGTGTTGCAGCCAGCGTGAAGCGACTCTCCAGCGCGCTCGACCAGTTTGAGGCGGTGCAAGACGACTTGACTGCGCTCAATCAGTATTATGGCAGCGATGAATGGCGACAGGATTTTGCTGCCGACGAAGCAGGATTGTTGCCCGATGGACTGAAACGGGGTGTACTATCCGAGGATGCCGTCTGGAACCTGCTATCCGACTGTCGTGAACTAAAACAAAGATACCATGATGATACATCTCGAAAGTGATTACAACAACGGTGCACACGAGGCTGTGTTGCGCCATCTCATAGAGACAAACAACGAGCGGACACAGAGCTATGGCGACGACCGCTTTAGTGAGCAAGCACGTGCATTGATTCGTGAAGCCTGCGAGGCCCCAGATGCACAGATATGGTTCCTTGCTGGTGGAACACAGACCAATGCTACCATCATCGACTGCGTGCTGCAACCCTACGAAGGTGTGCTGTGTGCAGAGACGGCACATATCAATGTACACGAAGCGGGAGCTGTGGAATTTACGGGGCATAAAGTCATCTCCCTCCCTGCCCATCAGGGTAAGCTCGATGTTGAGGAACTGCGTGCCTGGCTCGCGGCATATTTCGCTGATGAGACCGCTGAGCACATGGTACGACCAGGTATGGTTTATATCACCTTCCCCACTGAATTGGGTACGCTCTACACCGCTGCAGAATTGGCGGCTATACGCGCTGTCTGTCACGAGTACGGCCTCTTGCTGTATGTCGACGGAGCACGTCTAGCTTATGGTTTGGCAGCAAGCACAGATGTCACCCTCTCGTCGTTGGCACAGCTCGCCGACATCTTTTATATCGGAGGCACGAAATGCGGGGCGCTTTGCGGTGAAGCGGTCGTGTTCCCAAAAGGTAATGCTCCGGCACACATGCTCAGCCGCATCAAACGTCACGGGTCATTGCTGGCCAAGAGCCGTGTGGTGGGTGTACAGTTCGATGCGCTTTTCACGAAGGTTGGTGAAAGTCCGTTATACCTTCAGATTGGTCGAAGGGCTGTGACGTTAGCGATGCGCTTGCGTAAGCACTTCGTAGAGCGTATGGGTTACCCTCCTTATATTGATTCGCCCACTAATCAGCAGTTCTTCATCATCCCCAATGAAGACTTGGAGCGTTTACGTCAGCACATCGGCTTCGAGGTGTGGTGCCCCGTCGATGCTACACATACCGCCTGCCGTTTCGTCACCAGTTGGGCCACCACCGATGCAGAAATCGATGAGTTGGAAGCATAGCCGAAAGACATCCGTCCCCTTCAGGAAAGGCAGGACAAACACAAAAGGCACATCTTCGCGATGTGCCTTTTCCTAAAACAACATTAAAACCTTTTTATGAGTTATACCTAATCAACCATGTAGGTGGTTGGGATTTTTTAATCCAACCAATATATATATAATCTTATCATTTTTGTCAAAGTAGTTTTCGTTTCTCCTGTTGTTAGTCTTTTGCAGCGCCCTGCATTCTCGAGTGCCGTTGAAAGGTGTAAGCCTAAGGCCCGCCTCTCGGCATCTTGATTTTTCTGGTTGCAAAGGTACGGATAATATGGAATTGATACTTACACTTTTTTGTATAAATACTTATGATTTTGAAACACCCCCTCCACAGAGTGCTGTGAGGGGGGCGAATTATGTAAAAAAAAGCAAAGGGCTAAACTCCTCCGTATTTGTTTTGTAACAAACTGATGATGTTCTCTATCAATTCTGGAGTACGGAAACGATAATTATCTTCGCCATACGACAAGACAGCATAAGCAAAGTTGTCTGCCAGACATTCTTCTGGTGCGAACACATAAGACGTGTTACGTCCTACCTTGTCCCAAAACTCTTTCAGATCGCGCATAGGATATGCCTTGTCGAGATCGTCGAGGGGAACCAGCACACATTCGTTATGATTGAAGAATGAAGCATATTCGTTCTGTGCAGCCGCCTCTTCCCAAGTCTTGGTGTATTTCACGATGAGTTCACATTGACGCCTCTCGCCCTCGATGGTAACTTCAATATAATTGTCCAGATGTTCCACGTCAGGATTGGTCAATATCCAATTCTTCACTTCAGTCGGGAAGTTGATATCATGATCCAGAACGGTAAAACCAATAAGGCTGTACATACTACGACGAAAATCTGCATTGTTGCGAGTCAGACAATGAAACATCTCATGAATCACCAATTCTGTCATTCTTAGAAAAAGCATCCGCTTTACCTCCTCATCTGATGTATTCTGCATGAAATACTCAAACTCACCACGTCCCAAGTAAATCACCGTTCCGTTCGTATAGCCTCCTGCACCACTCTCCTCATCCATCGTGGTCTTCACTATCACGATATCTTTGGTAGGGAACGGCAGTCGACATCCTATCTTCTGCAGACGTTCCTCCACGAAGTCTACCGAACGTTTCATGAGGTCCTTCTCCTCCTGAGTGAAGTCCAATACCTGCTCCCTTGCATATTGTATGAACTCTTCGAGAGTTGCATTCGTTTTCCTCATACGCCACTCCAAATCATTCTGATTCAAACTCCCATAGTACTCCGTACGACTATCCATCAACTGCTGCCCTTCAGCTTTCGAAGCACAGTGGAAACGAATCTGTTGAGTCTGGGCTATAGACATAGTGGCACCAATCAGCACTAAGCTAATACATGTCAACATGCGCATCGCACAAATAAACTTCGTACTCATCTTAAAACTTTAAACTATAACCTATAACCCTTAGAGTTTACTTTTTCAATCGCAGGACACCGACGGAGTTTTCGGGCATCGTGAAGGTGAAACTACCTGATACACGACCAATCTGTTGCTTTTGTGGCGTGATGGCTTCGGCATAGCTGAAGTCACTCCCGACATCGGGATGACTGGAGTAGTAGTTGGCATCTCCTTGGTTGCGGATGTTGGTGTCGAGCGACGTGATGTATTCCATCTCGGCATTGTACTGATTACCTCCTATGAGATTGATGGTGATGGGTTTGGCTATCGCTTCGGCATTGACGTATTTCAGGTAGATGGTGCCTGTCTTGGTGTCGATGGTGGGCGAGGTGTATACTTTCGTATCGGGCTGGCCATCCGCCAGTACATCGTGATAGGCAAGTGCGCGGTTGCCTCCTTCTGAGAACAGTTGTTGGTAGTAGTAGTTGGTGGTGCGCCACAGGCCGCGGTTGTCAAACCAGATGAGGTTTGCTCCCCATTTGTTATACCCTTTCTTGCAGAACAGGGGTGCATAGGCGGCCATCACTACCATATCGGAATTGCGTTCGAGGCTGAGCCAATAGGCTGCTTCGGCAAGGGTGGAGCGGTAGGCGTTGTTGGTGTTGTTGTTGGAGAACTCGCCCACGAAGACACGTGTTGGTTTGTTACGGTCATAGGTCAATCCCTGACCGCCACGTTTTGCTCCCGGTGCGTAGCGGTTGCCCTGAGTGAAGAACCACTCGTCGTTCTTATAGTAGTGTTCATCGACGTAGGTATCGGGGTATTTCTCGTCGATTTCGGCATAGTTGGCATCGAACTCTCGACCTGCATCGCGTGCACCTGCTGTCGATACGATGATGATGTCGGGATAGCGGGCTTTTACCGCCTTGTACATGATGTCGAAACGCTCCCAGAACTCCTTGCCCTGGTTCTCGTTGCCGATGCCGAGGTATTTCAGATTGAAGGGTGCGGGATGGCCCATCTCAGCACGAAGTTTACCCCATTTGGTGGTAGTGGCACCGTTGCAGAACTCGATGAGGTCGAGGGCATCGTTCACGAAGATGTCGTGGAACCGCTTGCGGTCGGCTTCGGTCTCGAGTGGAGCTATATACGAATGGCCTACAAACTGGCAGGTGACGCCGTTGTTGAGTACAGGAAGCGGACTGGCTCCGAGTGCCTCAGCCATGAGGAAGTACTCATAGAAGCCCACATACTGCGATGTCCAGTAGCCCCAATGGTTGCGGAAACCGAGACGTTCCTCGGGCTTTCCAACAGAGTTCTTCCAGAACACCTGTCCGAAGTAGTTGGGGCCTTCCGATGCACATCCGCCAGGGAAACGCATGAACTTAGGATGCAGGGCAGCGAGGGCCTCCATCATGTCTTTACGGAACGGACCGTTCTTGCCGTTGTTCCACAGGTGGGATGCCTCGGGTAGCATGGTCACAAAGTCGAGATAGAACGTGCCGGCTTTGTCGCCTACGATGACAAGACGGCTGTCGGTCGTGTGCAGGGCTTTCAGGGTACCTGTATACTGTTTCCAATTGTTTGTCACCTTCTTCACGGTGATGACATTCGAATTGACTGCCCCATTGATGTCTTCAAGCCACATGCTGACCTTCCCTTTATAGTTGTCGCCTTGCAGATACAGGCCTACGTCGTACTTCACACCGCTCTCAACCGCAAGCGACGGGCGCTGTGTGTTGTTGCTGTAGATGGCTCCGCGATCGCGTGTGCTGGGGGCAATGCCGTAGCCGTTTGCTGCGATGCCGTAGCCTGCTCCAGCCTTTTCGATGTCGAAGCGCACGCAGTATTGTACATAGCGCAGCTCATCATCGTACTTGTCGTTGGGGTCGTAGTCGTACTTGCGCTCCAACTTCACCAACGGATGGTCGCTCACGGCATGAGCCTCTCCGATGGCGCCAGGGGTCTGAACGACGGTCCATCCGAAGAAGATGGTATCGCTCTGCGAGAATTCGTTGGCAGGGCCGTCGGGCACGTTATATGCCTGAAAGGAGTTGTTCTGAATCATCTGGGCACAGATGCCTCCATCGAGCGACTGATTGATGTCCTCGAAGAAGATGCCGCTGAGCGTCGGACTGATTTCGATACCAAGATTGTTTACATCGAGCGATAGGGTGCGTTGTGCTGTCGCTATCGTGCAGAGACCTGCAAGAAGAAGGAGTGTTGTAATTCGTTTCATTGCTTTGATAATTAATGATGGCGCAAAAATAGCAAAAAAAGTTGAAAGTTGAAAGTT
>JAGAAL010000058.1 GCA_017615245.1 Bacteroidaceae bacterium | reverse complement strand
TCTTAATTCTTGACTTTTTTGTATCTTTGACTACATCGAAGATAAAATACGCCTCGGAACGAGAGAAAAATGTAAAAATTAAAGAATTATAAAATGTAAGTGTTAGATAATTGCTCATTTTTTTTGTACTTCGCTTGGCTTTTACTATCTTTGCAGGCAAATAGGAAAGACAGAATGAAACGAATATATTATCTGATTGGTCTGATTGTGATGCTGTTAGTGGGTGTCGCACCTATGGTGATGGGACAGAACAAACCGTTCTTGGTGGTGCTCGATGCAGGTCATGGCGGACATGACGCTGGTGCTGTTGGGCGTCCTACGACGAATCGTGAGAAGGACATCAATCTGGCGATTGCACTGAAGGTGGGTAAATTGCTGCAACAGAACTGTCCTGATGTGGAGGTGTTGTACACACGTTCTACGGATGTGTTTGTCACCCTGAGTGGACGTGCCGACATCGCTAATAAGGCGAAAGCTGATCTGTTCGTGAGTATCCACACCAACGCTATCGAACGAAGTCCTACCCGTCGCCCGGTGGGTGTACAGTCGTACACGCTGACGCTACTTACGGCGAAGACGAACCTTGAAGTGGAGAAACGAGAGAACTCTGTGATTCAGTATGAGGCTGATGGGGCGCAGAAGTATAGTTTCATGAATCCGAACTCGCCTGAGAGCGAAATCATGTTTGAGCTGATGCAAGACCGTGATATGCAGGAGAGTGTGAACTTCGCCAAACTGGCTCAGGAGGAGATGGTGAAAACCGGCGGACGTAAAGACATGGGTGTGTTACAAGCCAATCTGGCGGTGCTGCGACTGACTTATATGCCTTCTGTATTACTTGAGGTGGGCTTCATTTCCACTCCAGAGGAAGAGTTGTTCTTGATGAGTGACGAAGGGCGCTCTGTATTGGCGAAGTGTATCTATAATGCCATTTCAAGATATAAGACTCAGCATACAGGGCGGATGTCGAATTTGGAGAAGATTGACACCAAGGCTGTGCAGCAGCAGATTGAGGAGAACAACGCTCAGCTGAAGGAGGCTATTGAGCAGGCAGAGAGTGCAGATGAAGCCGTTGAGCAACCTGCAGAGTTGGCACAGACATCTCAAATGGCTCCTGTGGTTCAATTGGTGCAACCTGTGCAGCAGCAGGTCGTCATACAATCCGAATCTGCACAGGCCACGGTGGTCTCGAAAGGTAAACCTGTATTTAAGGTGCAGTTCCTCACTTCCCCCAAGCATTTGGTGCCAGGCAGTACCCAGTTCAAGGGCGTACAGGGTGAGGCTTACAAAGAAGGAAACGTATATAAATATATGTATGGCTCGACTACGAACTACAACGAAGCCACGAAATTGAAGAGTGTCATTGCCGATAAGTTCCCTGATGCGTTTATTGTGGCGTTCAAGGACGGACAGAAGGTGAATGTGGCCGATGCCATTAATGAGTGGAAAAATAATAAATAGGAGTATGAAATCGAAAGAGATAAAGATTGCCATTACTGCCATCATCGCAGTTGTGATTGTTTATTTGGGTATCATCTTCATGAAAGGACTGAAGCTGTTTGGTTCCGACAACATCTATTTTGTAGAGATGAAGAATGTTGCCGGCCTGTCGAAAGCAGGTGAGGTGATTGCCAACGGCATGAACATCGGATCGGTGAAGGATATCAGCTATGATTCCAAGCGTCAGATGCTCACTGTGGCTGTAGAACTGAATGAAGGGTTCTGTTTGCCCCGCAATAGTCATGCAACCACGACGAAGGATATGCTTGGTGCACCTAAGATGAATATCATCTTAGGCGAAAACCCTAATGATTTGCTGGCGGTAGGAGATACTATCTTTGGTGAGGGAGGTGGCGACCTCATGTCGTCTATCGGTGATATGGTGCCACAACTTAAAGCCCTGATGCCCAAACTCGATTCCATCCTTTCGGCTGTCAACACCCTGACGAACGATCCTGCACTCACAGCTTCGCTGCAAAACATGGAATACATCACCAACAATTTGAAGACGACCACTAACGATGTTAACCAACTGATGCGTCGTGATGTGCCACAGCTCATGGGACATGCCAACACCATCTGTAGCAATCTGGAGACAACAACCAGCCAACTCAACCAAATCGACCTAGCAGGAATGGTCAATAATGCTAATACGACCCTGCAAAACGCTAACCAAGCTGTTACAGAGCTGCAATCGTTCACTAATCAACTGAATAATCAGAACTCTTCGTTGGGCAAACTGATGAACAATCCAAGCATCTATAATCACCTCGATTCGACCATGAACAATGCATCGCTTTTGCTCGAAGATTTGCGTCTTCACCCTAAGCGTTATGTGCATTTTTCGCTTTTTGGCAAAAAAGATAAGAAATAGCATTATTTAAATATTATCTAAATAAGACAATCCAAAAATTCGACAAAATTGAAAAATGTCAAATGGCGGAAGATAGGGGTCTGTTTGGCTTTTTTACATTGTTCAAACATCTTTTTCAAAAAATATAAAATGGTCGAACCTCAACTGCGTGCCCTATCGCCTATTTTCACCTTTTTTTAGGGGTTGCACGTTTTACAATTGTGTAAGTCGATGAAATAAAACATATTACGTGAAACGGCAAAAAACACACTTCGAAAAAAAGATTTTGTCAGTACAAAAAAAGATTGTACCTTTGCATCACGGAAATTAAAACCGACCGAAATAAGAAATTTTTGTGCTTACAAAGTAAAACAATAGCTTAATACAGAACTAAGATGACTAAAGCGTTGAAAGAATTGTGGGATGAGTGTGTTGAAATAATCAGAGACAATATATCTCCAAAGCAGTTTGACACCTGGTTTGCTTGCATCGAACCTCAGTCGTTCGATGGACAGCAACTAGTTATAGCGGTACCAAGCCGTTTTGTGTTCGAACATCTTGAGACAACCTATATAGATTTAATATATAAGGTAATCACGAGAGTTTTCGGAAAGGAAGTCAAACTCAGTTATACCATTCAGGAGATAGTAGGGAAGAAAAAGATCAGCAAACCATCTAATGGCAATGACACTATACTGCCACCCGTCAAGGGGGAAAAGAAGGAACCTGGGATCGATGTAATGTCACAGGCAACACCTGTCAATGACCTTGACTCACGGCTGAATGCCAACTACACCTTTGCTAATTTCATTGAGGGCGAAAGCAACTGCTTAGCTCGCAGTGTAGGCGAAGCCATTGCCAAGAATCCTGCACAGACTTTTAACCCATTATTTCTCTACGGCCCATCGGGATGTGGCAAGACCCACCTGATCAATGCCATTGGATGGGGTGTTAAGCAATATCATCCTCAGCTGAGAGTCATCTACTTGTCTGCCCATCTGTTTGAGGTGCAATACACCACAGCAGTACGCCAGAACAAGGTGAACGACTTCATCGCCTTCTATCAGACCATCGATGTGTTGTTGATTGACGACATACAGGAGTTGTCGGGTCATATCAAGACTCAGAACACCTTCTTCCATATCTTCAACCATCTCCACCTTAACCATAAGCAGATAATTCTTACCGCCGATCGTCCGCCAATCGACATCGTGGGACTTGAAGAGCGTCTGCTCACCCGATTCAAGTGGGGACTCCAGGCTGAGATTTTCAAACCAACCAAGGCTCTCTGTCGCGCGATCCTTAACTATAAGGTGAAACAAGATGCACTGCCGATTCCTGCCAATGTCATCAACTACATTGCAGAAAAGGTAAACGGCAGTGTGAGGGACCTGGAAGGTATTCTCAATTCACTGATGGCTCATTCGGTGGTCTACAAGTGCGAAATCAACATGCGACTGGCTGATCAGGTGTTGCCAAACTTTGTAAAGGTCGACATGCGTCCGCTTTCCATCGCCGATGTCAAGAAAGGAGTGTGCAAGCACTACAACGTTCGAGAGACCGAACTCTGTTCGCAGAGTCGTCGTCAGCCCATCAATCAGATTCGTCAGACAGCTGCCTATCTGGCCAGCATCCTCACCGAACTGTCGAACATACAGATAGGTGACCAGTTGGGTGGACGTTCCCATGCGACTGTCCTGCATGCCATCCGTCATATCAAGGAGATGGCTGAGGTCGATCCTGCCTTCAAAAAAGAACTCGACGACCTGGCTGCGGAAATTAAGCGGAACAGATAGCGATCTTTGCAATTAGCTCACAATTACCAAAAACATAATGGAAACAAAAACTACCTATGCCTATGACGATGCATTGGCTGCTTCGTTGCAATATTTTGATGGCGACGAATTGGCAGCTCGTGTATGGGTCAACAAGTATGCAATGAAAGACTCGTTCGGTAACATCTACGAACGTACTCCTACTGATATGCACTGGCGTATCGCCAATGAGATTGCTCGTGTTGAAAATCAGTACGAGAACCCTATGACAGCTCAGGAAGTGTTCGACCTGCTCGATCATTTCCGTTATATTGTGCCTGCCGGAAGCCCTATGACGGGTATCGGTAATGACTTTCAGGTGGCATCACTCAGCAACTGCTTCGTGATTGGTCTTGACGGACCTGCTGACAGTTATGGTGCTGTTATCAAGATTGATGAGGAACAGGTACAACTTATGAAACGTCGTGGTGGAGTAGGACATGACCTCTCACATATCCGTCCGAAAGGAAGTCCCGTGAAAAACTCTGCCCTTACCTCCACAGGTCTCGTGCCGTTTATGGAGCGCTATAGCAACTCAACCCGTGAGGTTGCTCAGGAAGGACGTCGTGGCGCTCTTATGCTCTCTGTATCGATAAAGCATCCTGATGCCGAATCGTTCATCGATGCCAAGATGACGGAGGGGAAGGTGACAGGTGCTAATGTCAGCGTGCGCATCACTGACGACTTTATGAAAGCAGCTATCGATGGTCAGCAGTTCAAGCAGCAGTATCCGATTGATGCGGAGAAGCCGTTGGTTGAGCAGAACATCGATGCCAGTCAACTCTGGAAGAAGATTGTACACAACGCATGGAAGAGTGCTGAACCAGGTGTATTGTTTTGGGATACCATCATCCGTGAGAGTGTGCCCGACTGCTATGCCGATCTGGGCTACAAGACCATCTCTACCAATCCATGTGGTGAGATTCCGCTTTGCCCTTATGACAGTTGTCGATTGCTCGCTATCAACCTCTATTCATACGTCGAGGAACCATTCACCAAGAATGCACACTTCAATTTTGACAAGTTCAAGCAGCATGTGGCATATGCACAGCGTATCATGGACGATATCATCGACCTTGAAATCGAGAAGATACGGCTCATTCAAGAGAAAATCGACAAAGATCCTGAGAGTGAGGAAATCAAGGGAAGCGAACGTAAGCTATGGGACAAAATCTATAATAAGAGCAAGCAGGGCCGCCGTACAGGTGTCGGCATCACTGCTGAAGGTGATATGCTGGCAGCACTGGGTTTGACCTACGGAACCCCTGAGGCTACTTATTTCTCTACCGAGGTACATAAGACTGTTGCTGTTGAGGCATATCGCAGTTCTGTCAAGATGGCTAAGGAGCGTGGTGCCTTCGAGGTGTACGATGCACAGCGTGAAAAGGACAATCCGTTCGTCAACCGTATCAAGAGCGTTGATCCACAATTGTACGACGAGATGGTGAAATATGGACGCCGCAATATTGCCTGTCTCACCATCGCACCTACTGGAACCACCAGCCTCATGACCCAGACAACATCGGGTATCGAACCAGTCTTCATGCCTGTTTACAAACGTCGTCGTAAGGTTAACCCTAACGACCCGAACGTTCATGTAGACTTCACCGATGAGACAGGTGATTCGTTCGAGGAATATATCGTCTATCATCCTAAGTTCCTCACATGGATGCGCATCAATGGTATCGACACTGAGAAGCGTTATACCCAGGAGGAGGTTGACGCCATCGTGCAGCGTTCGCCTTATTATAAGGCAACAGCCAACGATGTCGACTGGATGGAGAAAGTGAAGATGCAGGGAGCCATTCAGAAGTGGGTCGACCACTCGATCTCTGTCACCATCAATCTCCCAAATGATGTTAGCGAGGAACTTGTCGGCCAACTGTATGTCGAGGCATGGAAGAGCGGCTGTAAGGGCTGTACTGTCTATCGTGATGGAAGTCGTAGCGGTGTGCTCATTTCCACCAAGGGCGACGGAGCTAACAAGAAGAAAGACGGCGATGAATGCAACTGTCCGCCACCCGTTGTAACGGAAGTGCGTCCCAAGAGTCTTGAGTGCGACGTGGTACGCTTCCAGAACAACAAGGAAAAGTGGGTCGCTTTTGTTGGATTGCTCGACGGATATCCCTACGAGATTTTCACAGGTGTGCTCGATGATGAAGACGGCATTGCACTGCCAAAGACGGTATCGAAGGGGCATATCATCAAGAACTTCGATGAGAACGGCAACAAGCGCTATGATTTTCAGTTTGAAAACCGTCGCGGTTACAAGACCACCATCGAAGGATTGTCAGAGCGATTCAACAAAGAGTATTGGAATTATGCCAAACTCATCAGTGGTGTGCTGCGCTATCGCATGCCACTTACCAATGTCATCAAGCTTGTATCATCGTTGCAGCTTGAGAGCGAAAGCATCAACACTTGGAAGAACGGTGTGGAGCGTGCCCTCAAGAAGTATGTGCAGGATGGTACCAAAGCCGCCGGACAGAAATGTCCTAACTGCGGACAAGAGACACTGGTCTATCAAGAAGGATGTCTCATTTGTACCAATTGCGGACACTCACGATGCGGATAGCTCTTTATGACATACGCATCTTCGCCTATCATGGTGTGATGCCTCAGGAACATGTTGTCGGCGATTGGTATACCGTCAACCTCCAACTGACTGTAAGCGATGAAACATCGACCCAAAGCGACCTGATAGCCGACACTGTCGACTACTCGAAGGTGTTCGAAGTTGTGAAACGTGAGATGCTTATTCCCTCCAAATTGATGGAACACGTTTGTGGACGCATCACGCGGGCCATCCTTGAGCAGTTCTCACTCGTAAATGCTGTTCGCGTCACCGTTATCAAACAGAACCCTCCTATCGGGGCAGAGTGTGGGGGATGCGGTGTCGAGTTGACACAGGAGCGGCAGCAATAGTGGCAACAACAAAGGCAGGACTAATGTCCTGCCTTTCCTTTGCTCGATGCAATCCTTTGGCTGTCTTTTGTTATGCTTCGGTAGTTGTCTTTACTTCTTTGCTAAAGTATTTGTTGATAACTACGTGGGCAATGATGCCGCCGATGATTAAGATCAAACTGCCAGTAGTGTACCAGTTCTGGTCGCATAGGTCGGCCATTGCTGGAACGAATGTTGCAAGAATCATCAACACGGCGCCTATTAATGCCAAAATCACACCTAAATAATTTTTAATGTCTGTTCCCATTGTTATATTTGTTTTGTTATTGATTGCCATTTTAACTCTGCAAAGTAAGTAAAAAAAAACGATACAGCCACCAATTCTACCTAATTATTTTAAAGAATAGCCTCTTTTTTCAGGAAAAACACCCGTTTTTGCAAGAAAATAGTAAATAGTAAATGGTTAAACAGTATTTTTTTTGTACCTTTGCAGCCGCTTTACGCAAAAACAAACAAATTAATTAATTTCAAAAAATTATGAATCAGTACGAAACCGTTTTCATTTTAACTCCCGTTTTATCTGATCAGCAGATAAAGGAAGCGGTAGAAAAGTATCAGACTTATCTCACTGACCAGGGTGCTGAGATCATCAATGTAGAGAATTGGGGTCTCAAGAAACTGGCTTACAACATTGAGAAGAAGTCTACAGGATTCTATGCGATGATTGAGTTCAAAGCAGATCCTACAGTGATTGCTAAGTTTGAGTTGCAGATGCGCCGTGACGAGCGTGTGCTCCGCTATCTCACAGTCAAGAACGAAAAGTACGCTGCTCAGTATGCTGAAAAGCGTCGTAATTTAAAGAAGGAGGCATAATTATGGCAGCACAGACATCACAAGAAGTACGCTTTTTGACTCCTCAGACAGTTGACGTCAAAAGGAAAAAGTATTGTCGCTTTAAGAAGAGCGGTATCAAGTACATCGACTACAAAGACTCTGAGTTCTTGAAGAAGTTCCTCAACGAGCAGGGAAAGATTCTTCCTCGCCGTATCACTGGTAATTCACTGAAGTATCAGCGCCGTGTGGCTCAGGCTGTTAAGCGTGCCCGCCATCTTGCTTTACTTCCATTCGTAACAGACTTGTTGAAATAATTAAAAAGGAGGAAAGACAATGAAAATTATATTGAAGAAAGACGTCCAGGGCTTAGGCTACAAGGACGAGGTCCTCACAGTGAAGGACGGATATGGTCGCAATTATCTTCTTCCTCAGCGTTTGGCAGTACTCGCTACTGACAAGGCTGTCAAGGCTCTCAACGAGGAATTGAAGCAGCGTGCACACAAGTTGGCTAAGATTAAGGCTGATGCTGAAGAGGCTGCTAAGCAGTTCGAAGGCATCACCCTCACTATTGAGGCTAAGGTATCTGAAGGTCAGGCTATCTATGGTTCTGTAGGTCCTGCTCAGATTGCAGAGGCTCTTGGCAAGGTAGGCATCGAACTTGATCCTAAGAAGGTTCTCACTAAGGGTGTGAAGGCATTGGGTCAATACACAGCTCAGATTCAGCTCCACAGAGAGGTACACGTAGAGGTACCATTCGAAGTGGTTCCTGATCAGGAGTCTAAGGATGCACTGGCTGAGATTGCTGCTCAGAAGAAGGCTGATAAGGCTAAGGAGGCTGCTAAGGCCGCTGAAGCTGAAGCAACTCTAGAAGAGGTTGCAGCAGCTGAAGAGGCAGCAGCAGAGGCAGCAGCAGAGGCAGAGGTACTTGAAGCAATGGATGCTCCTGCAGAAGCAGCAGAGTAATTCAATCATAGCAAATAAGGAAACAGGATGTTACGTTCGCGCGACATCCTGTTTTATTAAAATTAATAACTTAATCAAACATCATGAAAAAGATTCTATTTACTATCTTTTTGTCTGCGGTAGCATTGACAGCGCTGGCAGCAGACGAGTTCGTGAATTTTTCTGCTGGCGACTGGCAGTTGAACAGCAACGGTAATGTGACGATTTACGTGAGCGATAATGACGAACGCGGCGTGCAACGTGCAGCGAAGGACTTGGTAAACGACCTCAAGGCTGTGACAGGTCGTGCAGCTGTGTTGGTCGACAATCCTAAGGATGCTGTCATCGTCATTGGTACGGCAGGTAAGGTAGATGCTGTGAAAGCGTACGCCAAACAGCTGAAGGGCAAGTACGAGATGTATATGATTGAGGCAGCGAACGGTAAGCTGACCATTGCTGGTAGTAATCGTCGTGGTACCATCTTCGGCATCTACGAACTGAGTCGTCAGTTGGGTGTGTCGCCTTGGTACTACTGGGCCGATGTACCTACAGCGCGCCACGATCAAGTATATATCAAGAATGGTAGTTATACCGACGGCGAACCTGCTGTGAAGTGGCGTGGATTGTTTCTCAACGACGAGGCTCCATGTCTCACCTCTTGGGTGAAGAACACCTTCGGAACAGATTATGGTGATCACAACTTCTATGCCAAGGTATTCGAGTTGATTCTACGTCTCAAGGGCAACATGCTGTGGCCTGCTATGTGGGGATGGGCATTCTATGCCGACGACCCAGAGAACCTGAAGACAGCCGACGAGATGGGTGTCATCATGGGTACGAGCCACCACGAGCCGATGGCACGCAACCATCAAGAGTATGCGCGCAACCGTCAGCAGTGGGGCGCATGGGACTATTCAAAGAATAAGGAAAAGCTCGATCAGTTCTTCCGTGAGGGTATCGAACGTATGCAGGGAACCGATGATGTGATTACCATCGGTATGCGTGGCGACGGCGATGCCGCCATGAGTGCCGATGCCGATACGAAATTGCTAGAGGACATTGTGGTAAACCAGCGTCGCATCATCCAAGAAGTGACCAAGCGTCCGGCAAAGGAGACTCCGCAGGTGTGGGCTCTCTACAAAGAAGTACAGGACTATTTCGATGCAGGCATGAACGTGCCCGACGATGTCACTATCCTCATCAGCGACGACAACTGGGGAAATATCCGCCGTGTGCCAAACGCAAAGCGTAGTGGTGGATGGGGCATCTATTACCATGTGGATTATGTAGGTGCACCACGTAACACCAAGTGGCTCAATGTGACCCAGACTCAGCAGATGTTCGAGCAACTCTCGCTGGCTTACGACTTTGGCATCCAGCAGTTGTGGATACTCAATGTGGGCGATCTCAAACCTATGGAATATCCCATTCAGATGTATTTCGATATGGCATGGAAACCAAAGGAATATAAGGTGGAGAACATTATCGACCACACCCGTCGCTTCTTTACTACCGTACTCGGTGAACAGTATGCCGATGAAGCAGCTGCTATCTACAACCAGAATTGCCAGTATATGGCACGCGTAACCCCAGAGATGCTCGATGCACGTACCTACAATGTGGCTACAGGCGAATGGAAGCAGGTGGCCGATGAATATCAGCGACTCGAAACCCGTGCCCTGCGTCTCTTCCTCGAGATTCCCGAGAACACCAAAGATGCCTACCGTCAGCTCATCCTCTTCCCTGTGCAGGCAGGAGCCAATATCTACGATATGTACTACGCACAGGCCATGAACCAATATCTTGCCGAGCGTAATGACCCCGATGCCAACCTATGGGCCCAGCGTGTGAAGGAGTGCTTCGATCGTGATGCCGCCCTCAATGCATCGTATAACAAAGATATTGCAGGAGGCAAGTGGAACGGTATGATGACTCAGAAACATATTGGCTATACCAATTGGAATGATAACTTTCGTGCTGATATGTTGCCACGTACCCGTGAGGTAGAAGCCGCTCAAGGAGGTTATACCTTTGCGCCAAGCAATGGATTCGTAGCGATGGAAGCAGAGCATTATTTCTCTGCGACAGCTGCAGAAGGAATAGAGTGGACCGTCTATCCCTATTATGGACGCACACGTAGTGCTGTCGCTCTGACACCTTATACCAAGCCAACAGGCGATGCCAAGCTGACCTATCGCTTCACTCTTCCAGCCAATCATCCGTCAGAGGTGAAGGTGCTCGTAGTGGTTAAGTCAACCCTCGACTTCGAGAACCGTGGCGGACACGAATATACCGTCAGCCTTGATGGTTCAGAGCCGGAAGTGGTGAACTTCAATAAGACCCTGCTCGACAAGCAGCCATACATGTATAGCGAGTTCTATCCCACCATCGCACGACGTGTGGTTGAGAAGACCGTAACACTCCCAGTAGGCGGCGGAGAAACCCACGAGCTGGTGATTCATCCACGCCATGGTGGTATCGTGTTCGAAAAGATTGTTGTCGATTTTGGCGGTTACTCACCTTCCTATCTTTTCGGAACGGAGTCGGAAGTAAAGAGATAAGAAAAGAAAGAGTGATAAACAAGAAGCAGGAGTTCGATGATGAGCCCCTGCTTCTTGTTTGGTTATTGTGATTGATAAATCTTGTATGTGTGGATGTGGTTGCCATCCCTTTGGCGGACGATATTGATGCCTCGTTGTGGTTGAGCTATACGGATACCATTGGGCGTGTAGTACTCGATGTGAGTTGAACTATTGCCCAGTCCTGTCTCAAAATTGTGGATGGCATCGTCGGTTCCTTCTGTGTGGCGCAGGCCGAGGAAGGCATCAAGAGCAATGGAAGGTTTGCGGGTGCGGGGATTCCATGCACCAAGGTGGTGGTCTTCTGTAAGTTCTGGCTCCCAATAGTAGAGTCCTGCTGCTCCTGCATCGATGAGCTGAGTGAGGAAACTGCACAACCATTGGTTAGCTTCCAGCTGACGGTCGTTATAGTAGCCGGTTTCGACGATGAGGACTGGTTTCCCATAACGTTCCTTCAAGATTTTTACATTCTCCACTACTTGTTCTATCAGCTTTTCGGGGGTGCGTGTTGTGCCTTGGATATGTACGGAGAGGCCGATGGCATCCCATTGTGCGCCATTTGCCTGCAATGTGTCGAAGTAGTTGGTTAACCACTCGGTATTCAGACACTCGGAGACATGGATGATTGTCTGCACATCGGGGTTGATGGCTTTGACGGCTTCGTGTGCTGCATTGATGAACTGTACGAATGAGGCAGTATTGCGTCCTTCGTTCCATAGCATACCGTTATCGACTTCATTGCCTATCTGCACCCATTTAAGCCGTTGTGTGAGATTGATACTGCGTACGGCTGTTGTGGTGTGTGACTTGACGGATGAAATCAGTTTGTCTAAGGTATAGGATGACCAAGCGGCAGGGGTCACGTTGTCGCCCCACCAGTCGCAGTAATGTAGGTCGAGCATAATGTTCATCTGCTGGCCTCTGGCAGAGGTGGCCAAGGTCTTCGCGTAGGTGGTGTTAACGTTGTTGTCGGATGGATTGACCAGCACGCGCAGACGAATGCTGTTGATGCCTTTCTCTTTCAAGATGGGCATCAGGGTCTTTCTCTGTCCGGTACTGTTATAGAACACCTTTCCTTGGTTTGTCTCCAAGGTCAGCGAGCTGATGTCGGCTCCGAAGTCGAATATCTCTTCTGCTGCAGCACGGTCGAACACGGTTTGGGTGGTTGTCTCCAACTCTTCGAACGGTTCGTCGTAATTCATATCGCTAGTTTTGAAATTACGTGTCTGGATGCTCCAGTTGCGTGAGAATCCTGTAAGATCGGGTTTCAGGAATACACGTGCATTCTGCTTGAATCCCTTCAACTGCCAGTCCATCCATTTGATGGCGATACGTCCGAATTCACCGCCGTAGGAATTGTAATACGTACCTCCGTGACCTGCATTCGAAAGGTCGACCCATGCCACTTTCACCTTCACTTTCCCGAAGTCGGTCTGTGCGTTGCCGTATGCAACATCATCGGGGCCTCCTGTCATATAAATGAGGGGACAATGCAGGGAGTTTAGCGATTGTGGCGAGGCACCTCCCATCGACATGCCGCCCATTCCTGCATTCATGATGAGTAGGGTCTTCACTCTGCTGTTAGCACAGTTGGCGATGGCTTGGGCACCACCGCAGGAGTGACCTGAGAGGGCTATGTTGTTGACGTTAATGGCCTTGTAGTAGTCGCTTGTCTTCAGCTTCTCTTGCTTCACCAACCAGTTGATGGCTTCGACCACCATTTTCTCATCTGAGCCTCCGTCGTCGCGCTCGCTATCAACCATTTCAAATGCTCCGATACCTACCACTACATAACCATGTGATGCAATTTCGTTGAGCATACGTTCATATCCGATGGATGAACCTGAGCAGGCTCCGTTACACCAAATGAGGATTGGCAAGGCTCCTTCACGGCGAGCAGCGTATTGTACGTTGCGTGGTCGGTAAATGGTGAAGTTGGGGAGCGTTTTTTCGCTTACGACGATGGCACGATAACGCCCTGATCCGCCATTCTCGATTTCCTTCTGACGCACAACCTGATCATTGATGGTGGTAGAACTCTGCGCCATAGCTGCGGTAGGCAGCAGGCACAGCACCCCGATGGTAAGGATTGTAAACAACTGTTTAGTGATTTTCCAATTCATAATATTATTTATTAGACAATTTAACTATATTCCCAGTTTGCTGTTTTTTACATTTTCTCTCTATTTTATTTATCTAACCGATAATCTAATAATCGAATGCAAAAATACGAAAAAGTTAAGAATTAAGAGTTAAGAGTAAAGAAAATGTGCAAAATAGTAAATAGTAAAAAGCCAAATCGTAAATATTTGTTACCTTTGCACCTCGATTTTTTAATCTTATAATGATTAGATTTATGAAGATATTTGGAATCATCATGATGTTGTTCATGACTGTGGGGCAGCCGTTAGATGCACAGGAACTGAACGAGATGAAGGGCTTCAAGGGATTGCTCAACGGTAAGACAGCCGTGGAGGTAGTTGCCTCCTCCCAGCATAAAGCATACGTATGGAACCAAGAAACTCGTCAGTTCTACCCTGTAGAAGCATTCGATGAGATACAGGAACCCGATTTCGACAGTAAGGCGAAAACCATCACCAGTAGGGCACGCGATGTTGATATGATGTATATCGATACCTACAAATGGAAGAACGGCATCCTGACCAAGGTGTCGACGAAGAAACTCTCGCTACGATAAAGGCAAAAAAAAGACAGGAGTTAACTCCTGTTTTTTTTATTTCAATACTACTCCTTCTTTCTTCATGCCGTCAATCTTGACGGTAATGGGGGTGTCGAGTCGTACGTGGCGGACAAAGTCAGTCTCTTGAATGGCTGGTAGGCTGTTGAGGTAATCGAGGTCATAGATTCCATCGCCGACGTAGTCGTTCACGATGAAGTAGCCAACGCCAAAGGAGGTGAGGTTCTGGAAGAAATGGGTGCCCTGACTGGGTTCCACACGATAGTCCTTCAGTCCGGCTTCGACGATGAGTTTGGCGGCACTAATATGTGGCCACTTCACTGGGATGCCCAACCATGAGTCGTTGCTACCCCATCGACCAGGTCCTACGAGAACATACGACTTGCCTGCATCGAGGAAACCACGATTGATTCTCTCTACTTCATCGGCAATGCGTGGGTTGTTGGATGCTGAGTAGCCATCAGTCTTTACATAGACGATATCGTGAATATCACTTACGACACCGCACCCAATGGCGTTATGGCTGCGGATGATGCAGTCGGAGTCGGGTATCTGGGTGAGGTCTTCGTCAATCATTATCTTATTGTCGACCATCGGACGTATCTGCAGCAAGTAGAACTCGCCTGTCTTATCGGGTTTGAGTTTCACGGCAAACTCGATTTCTACAGGGCGGCGCATTTCTTCCTGTCCGAAGCGCAGAATCATCTGCAGAATCTCAGGCAACGGGAACACTCCTTGTTGAAGGACGCCTGCGAAAGTGATGAGCTTGCGGTTGCGACCTTCGTAGAAGCCATCATAGATACACTGGTCGTAAGGGTCGTAGGTGCTACAGATGTATTGCAGCGAACCGTTGTTCTCGATATCACGCACCATGAGTTTTACGAGGTTGAATCCGTCGTCCACCTTGAAGTCATCGCGTATGTTCTTGGTGTCGAGTGCCAGCAGGTAGGTCTGGGTTTCGCGTAGGGCTATCTCCACCTCGCTGGTTTGCAACACCTGATGAGGATGGGCAGGGCATACACGCAGGCTCATGCCTCCATCGACGATATATTTGCCAAGTCCCATTGCCAGATTCACCGTTCCTTCCTCGGCACGTTCATCGCCAATGGGATAGTAGTTGATACTGCGTGCCACACCTGATATATTAGGATAGAAGTAGTTGCCGTATTGTGTGCCCACCACTTCTTGAAGGATGACAGCCATCTTTTCCTGGTCTATCACGTTGCTTGTAGCAGTCATGTAGGCCTTCGAGTCGCTGAAGAACACTGAGGCATAGACGCTCTTGATGGCATCACTTAGCAGTTTCAGATGGAAATACTTGTCTTCTACATACGGAATCATATAGGTGCTGTAAACCCCTGCGAAAGGCTGATAATGAGCATCTTCGAGTAGGGACGAACTACGGATGGCTATCGGAGCCTTCACCACATCGAGGAAGGCCATGAGGTCTTCTGCCAATCGTTCAGGTAGACGGGCATGCAGGAAGTGATGCAGTATCTCTTCGTTTGACGCATCGCTCAGAGCCGTCTGATACAATTCGTTGGTGTCCATAAACTCATCGAAGATATCCGTACATAGCACCACGGTCTTGGGGATGGTCACCTCCGCATTGTCAAACTGATTGAGTTCGTCATAGCGAGAGATGATATTGTCAAGGAACGCCAAACCACGCCCTTTACCTCCTAAAGAACCTTCGCCGATACGTGCAAAATTCGAGAAGCGGTCAAAGCGATCACGACGGAACGTGGCTACTACACCACGGTTTTTCATCTTACGATAGCTCACGATGGCATCGTAGATGTACTGACGGTGGGCATCCACATCCTGCAGGGTGCGCCATGTGATTTTCTTCAGGAAGTCGCAGATGGGGAACAGTGCTCGTGAACCTAACCAGCGGCTTACATTGTTGCGTGATACGTGATACATCAGCGACTCGCGTGGCAGGGTGAAGATGTTGTCCTGCAGGTCTTTCAGGTTACGGATGCGTGCCACCTCTTCCATCGTATCAGGGTTGCGGAAGATGAAGTCGCCAAAGCCGAAATAGCGACGCACGAGGTCACGCAGGTCGATGTCGAGTTTCTTGGAGTTCTTGTCGATGAAACTGGCATGACACTGGCGAGCCAACTCCTTGTTTTCAAGTTCAGACGACTCCATGATGAGCGGCACATACTCGTCCTCAGCACGGATGGCAGAGAGCAGTTTGAATCCTGCCAGCTTGTCTTTCTTTCCGTCCTTGGGGAATTCGCAGTCGCTGATGACTCCCAGCGTATTGTCCTTGAACTTATAATACAGTTCCCAAGCCTCTTCGTAGGTACGTGCCAGCACAATCTTAGGACGTCCACGCATACGTAGCGTCTCTAATTGTGAGTTGAGTGCCTCTGTGGCAAACTCCAGACTTTGCTGAAGCACGAATTTATAGAGGTTGGGCAGGATGCTCGAATAGAACCGGATGCCGTCTTCCACTAAGAGCACCATCTGCACTCCTGCTGTCTTGATGTCGTGTTCGAGGTTCATCTTGTCTTCCATCAGCTTGATGATGGACAGCAGCAAGTCGGTATTACCCAACCAGCAGAACACATATTCAAAGATACTCAGATCCTCGTTCTCCATGCGCTTAGTAATACCATGCGAGAAGGGTGTGAGCACCACGATAGGGATGTCAGGGAATGCTCCCTTGATGTTACGGGCAATGTCGAATACATCGTTACTGTCGTTACCTGGCATACAGATAACCAATTCGAATTTCGTGCCGCGCATCAGTTCAGTTGCCTCGTCCTTGTTTGCTGCACGGAAGAAACGGGGAGGGTATCGAAGTCCCAGTTTTGAATATTCGTCGAAGATTTTCTCATCGATGCGACCGTCATCTTCCAGCATGAAAGCATCGTAAGGGTTTGCTACAATCAGTACATTGAAAATACGTCTTGCCATCAGTTCCACGAACGATGTATCTTTCAGTATCAATTGATTCTTTTTCATCGTCAACTTGAGAATTTTGTTGCAAAATTACAAAAAAAAATGCAAAATAGTTTGCTGATTAAAAAAAAACTATTAACTTTGCAACGGATTCAAAAGAAGCACTTAGTTTTTTTATCACTGATTTAGGTGATTAATAGTGTAAATTAGTAGGAGAGAGTCAGGTCCGTTGAGGGATATGACTCTTTTTTTGTTAATCCTTAATCACCTTCGTTCCCAAGGCAAAACATTTTTCCATATTGGCGGTTTCGTCGCAGGCATAGGTGCGGGCGGAAAGGTTGTCTATATAATGCACTACCAATGCTTCCTGGGTGCAAGGCACTACAGGACTACCGAATTCCAGCTGACCATGATGGGCGAGTACACAGTGGACGATGCGGATGGTTTCCTCATTGCTGATACCAGCTGCATTCAGTTTGTTGTGTAGCACATGGGCAGAGATGTATGTGTGTCCCATCAGGTACATATACTTGGTACCCTCCATGTTCTCATCATATTCCTTCAGTTTGCCGTAGTCGTGGAAGAGAATGGCGATGATGCATCGCTCCAACTTTAGTGGTGGGAGAGTGGGATAGAGTCCTTCGAGCATATGGAGCAATTCATAGGTGTGGTTTAGTAGCCCTCCCTTGAATGCATGATGTAATGAAGTGGCGGCTGTTTGGTTCTTGTATTGCTCGTACAAGTTGTCACGCTCTGCTTGGATAAAGTCTATCAGTTTCGAATCGCTGCAATAATCCAACATCCGATTGATACATGCATCCCATTCATCTTTGTCAATAGGGCGTGGTATCAACTGATAGAGCGGGTCTTCTGGTGTGGCATGCCGGCAGTTTCGGAACCATCCAAAGTCTGCCATCTTGGGAAACTTGATGCCCTTCAATGCATCCATGTCGAGTGTGATGATATCCTCAATGTGTGGCCCCTCATTCTCGTTAAGGTCCCATACCGTGATGTTGAAGGATTCTCCCTTCTGTGCTGTCACTTTCAGGTTGGCATAGTGGCTCCCATTCTTTGCAACTTGGTTGGAGCGTGCTGTGATGATATATTCTTTGTTCATAATAATATAATTGGGAATTTACTCTATTAGGATTGGCCAATCATCCTATTATTTTTGTCAATATTGGCATTTTTTGGTAATGCAAAGATAGGGATTTTTTATTTAATTACGCTTATGTTATATTAAAAATCTGTCAATCTTGACATTTATTTTATTAAGTCGTATGTTTTTTATGCTTATACCACATAGAAACAACTCTGTATTTGTTCTTTTATTGAACAAAACGTGATAAAAGTAAAGAAATTCTGTTTGTTTCAAGTGATTCTTACACGATTTCCGTAATTAAATTGTACCTTTGCAGCAATATTTATTAATAATGTGTCAGTACACAAAGAAATGCAAAATAATAAATGGTATTTTTTATTAGCGTTGATTTGCTTTCTAACATCCTGTAATACAGGTTGTTTAGATTTTCTTACTCCAGAACAGGAACGATTAGAAAGAATCAATCGCATCGATTCGTTATCCCTGTCTACGGTGCTCAATCTGGATTCCATTGAAGGATGTGAACAAATTGGCTCGATAAGTGCTGAAGCCTGGATGCTCATCGACGATTCCACAGGAATTGTCATCAGTCAGAAGTGTGCTAACGATTCCATGTACATGGCCTCGCTAACGAAGATGATGACCTGTCTGTTGGCACTCGAAAGGGGTAATATGAAGGATACTGTCGAGATTACAGATGACGTGTTCATTACCAAAGATTCAAGAGTCAGACCAGGCGACGGCTATGAGGTACACTACCTGATTGACGAGATGATGCTGTTGAGCGACAACGTTGCTGCTTGTGCTTTGGCAAAGCATATTGGGGGTGATACGCTTAAGTTTTGTGAGATGATGAATGAGAAGGCAGCTTATTTGGGTATGACTAATACGCATTTTGCCAATCCGAACGGTATGCCCAACAGCCAGAATTATAGCTCAGCCAGTGATCTGGTCAGACTGGCCCGATACTGCATGGGTGATAGCACTTTTGCTCAGATTGTCGGAACGAAAGATAAAGATATTCCGCTGACAGACGGTCGCCACCTGCCCTGTCGTAACACCAATGCTTTGTTGACGACCTACGAGGGATGCATAGGTATCAAGACCGGCTTTACGCGTCAGGCAGGCAACTGCCTCGCATCCGCTGCTACTCGCGATGGCATTACCCTCTATCTGGTTCTCCTTAACAGCCGCAGCATATCATCACGCTTCAAAGAATCAGCCCTTCTGCTGGATTACGGCTTTAATGTCATGAAGGCCTATCGTGCGTTATGAAGAGTATGTATTTTCAGTTCATACCGGCAATGGTATTTGACTGTGTCCAACTGTATGTCGTATCTGGTGTATAATTTCCCAGGATGAGGAACGCATAAAAAATCCGTGTAATCTTTTGACTACACGGATTTTATGATAGATGTTGAGATAAATCTTTATTTGACCTCCTCAAAAACGACTTTAACTGACTATCAATGCGTTAGCACTGGATGTCGCAAACATGTCGCAAAATCAAAAATAAGCATTGATAATCAACATGTTACAAAATCATTGCAAAGGTATGTTTTTCTCCCCGAATAACCAAAAGAAAACACATAAAAAATCACATCCTTGCTACATTTTCTTGATTTGGATAGGTTATGGAATGCAGAAATGACAAAAACTCGTCATTACTAAAATCTGCCAATATTGACAACTTTTAGTCGCGAGGCATGATTTTCTGGTCAAGCACTCTAAAAAATGGTATCTGCAGAGAATAAAAGTGAAGAAAATGCTATTAAAACGGGGTATATTGCAGAAAATATAGATATTTATTCTTTGTTTTGGCAAAAATTAATTAATTTTGCATGCGTATTATTATAATATGGTGTGTAACTCATCCAGAAGTAACGAACTGAT
>JAGAAL010000057.1 GCA_017615245.1 Bacteroidaceae bacterium | reverse complement strand
TGCCAGGCTCGGACTGGAGTCGGCAATTCAACAGTACCAACGTGCAGAAAACAAATTAGACAATGCTGTTACAACCATCAGCGGCAAAGTTGACACCATCAATGAGCATATTGATCAGGTCATGGAAGATGCGCCCACAAAGTTGAAGGTGTCGGTGACTGTTTCTGATGCTGACTGGGAGAAGATACAAGAGATGTTCAGCAAGCAGCGAGAATGGCTGATCAACCAAGCACAGACAACTATTCAGACTGTCAATGCCATGTTGGTCGAAGAACGCAAGAAAGCCATGAATCGCTATAAGGAATATGATGGCTGTTACCTTGGGCATTATGCCCAGTGGTTCTTCTGGTTCTTCTTCGTCTTGGGCTTCTTTGTATTCGCCACTGCCATAGTCATGATAGTTGGCAGATGGTGCAACTGGCTCTAAACATATAATGTTACCATCATGGTGCCTGTGACACAATTTGAGAACAATTAACCCACTGACATTTGGCATAACTGCAGATAGTCAGTGGGGTTCCTTTTTCCATTATCAATTTTGATAAGATGAACAAGCAAGCTTGTTCTTGAAATATTACTCTTCGCTTTGTTTTAACTTGTTGTAAGCTTCCTGTTGAAGGCTTTTCAAATCATCGTAGCAGAACATTGAACGATATTTCTCTTTGATTTTTGCTTGTTCCTTTGCAACCCATAAACTATGAACTTTTGGATCTATCAAGAGAGGTCCTTCTGCAACATACATTTCGTACAACTCCTTTTTTCTCAATGCTTCAAAAAGTTCAGGATTCTGATTGGCTAAATCATAGTAAGCGTCAAAAATAAAATCTTGGGTATAATAAATTAATCCTGATGATTGAGCAAGTTTATGAAGGCCATAATCTTCTGTCAAAGCTTTTATGTAATTCTCATAAAAACATAACCACGCTTTTTCTAAGACCTCAGGCAATACTTCACCAATTGGACCTGTGACAGCTCTAAATGGTGCTCTTTGCGTCGGATCAATATATCTTATTACAGTCTCTCCATTACACATTGATAGATTGAGCATCAATAGATTGTATGATGCAATATTAATAGGTCTTATATAATTGAAGAGTTCTTTCCATGTGACCATTTCCATTGAACCTAATTGAAGTCCATCTGATGAGCCATGACATTCAATTTGGAGAATTGGCAACTTGTTACTTGTTGTTACTTGTTTTTCAATATCCTTGATAGTGAAAATTAAGTCATTTGAGTCATGAACATAAGTATATTGACAATCAAAGTCAGAAATCAAATTCTGGTCATACCAAATCTGGCGAAGATTATCTTTCAAATCTTCACCAGTCTTTTTATCTCCATTACGAAGCGATTCGATTATAAAGACCTTAATCCCATCTAAATTTTCTAATGTCATCCTTGTTGAGCAAAACTTATAACCAAGGCACTCCGTAATTTATATCAGGGTCATCCGCCACAAAGAAGTTATCAGGAGGCAGAATTATTTTTGCCTTAGCCAATCTTTCCAGATAGTCGCTACGAACGGCACTATTCTCTATTTCTTCTCTTCTGGCTTTACTCATTGAAAGGAATTCATCTTCTATTTCTAACCCAAGGTATTTTCTGCCAAGTAAGTTTGCAGCAATACCAGTTGTCGCACTTCCATTAAAGGGGTCAAGAATCCACGCCCCTGGTTGAGTACTGGCTTGAATCAATCTTGCTAAAACTCCCAGTGGCTTTTGTGTCGGGTGCTTACCACATGACTTCTCCCAACGTCCAATGGCTGGCAATTGCCACACATCTGTCATTTGTTTGTCTCCATTAAGTTGCTTCATCAAATCATAGTTGTAGTAATGAGCTACTTTTTGTGACTTTCTTGCCCAGATGATGAACTCCGCCGAATATGTAAAATATCGACAAGAAATGTTTGGCGGCGGATTGGTTTTTGCCCAAGTTATAACATTCAGTATTTTGAAGCCCAGTTTCAGAAGTTGTTGCTGAACACTAAATATATTGTGATGAGTACCAGAAATCCAAATAGTTGCATTATCTTTCATGTGCTTTCTACAAGCAGATAACCATTTAAGATTAAACGCATCCATTTCTTCAGGAGTTGAAGGTTTATCCCATTCACCTTTATCAACACAAACGACCTGCCCACTTTGACATGATATGCCACCGCCTGACAAAAAGTATGGTGGATCAGCAAAGACCATGTCAAATCCAAAGTTAAATTTTGACAAAGTCTCTACGCAATCACCTTGAATCAAGGTGAAGTCGTTGTTGGATGATTTATAGTATGATGGAATCATTGTTCAGGTACAGGCAACCCCAATTTTTGAAGTGGAATATAATCAAAGTAATAATGGCAATTTACACTAATTATGTAGTCCAAGACATCCTTATATTTTGGATTCTTAAACCATTGACTAAGTATATAAACGTATTCTACTTCGATATTTAACTGAGATAGCAATTTAATATATTGTTTTCTCTTGAAATCGCATGTCTGCAATTTTTCATCAACACTACCTCCAACATTTTGATTCTTTACTTCAATAATAAACAGAGTATTGTTGACAATTACATAAATGCAGTTGTCGGGAAGTAACTGACTAGAAATTTTTTGTTTCCAGTCAACGCCATTTTTATTTAGGAACCTGTAAAACTCATGTTTTTTAAAAACATAGGCAACTACATTCCCTTTATAAAAGACTTCTGAGCCTTTTACTTCATAATCATTTTGTTGAGATAGATAGGTCGATAGGTCAACCTTACCTTCATAGATTAATCCTGTGATGGTATTACCACCACCTACTCCGCCTTTAATCATATTAATTGTCGTCGTTTGTTCGTTGGCATACTCCGTGATAATAACCTAATGCAAAAGCAGCATGTGGACTTTTATGTCGTTGCGCTTTTGCCTGACTCTCTTCCAAGTGTAATAAAACATTATCAACACTCAACGTACCGTTAAGATTGTATCCTGCTTGATACCCTGCTTCGTAAGCACAAGCAGCACATTTATGTCGGCCGACTCCACCTTGGTCAGTAGGCAGAGTTGCCATAATTCTTTGAATCTGAGAATGATCTTTGTTACAAGCCATATTATTTTACAAATTTAATAAAATCAACAATATCTGTAAGGTTGTAGATACTTGGAATAATAGAATAAGCCTCTTGCAATTTGTTTCTTGCGCTCTTCCAGCCAATACCATCTGTAATCCACACAAATTCAAAACCTGGCACCGAGTTAACCTTTGGAGCAATATCAGAATAAGAGCGTGCGACTTCGTTAAGTTTTGAACCACCTCCACTATAGAAATTCACTTCTATCAAATAGGTTTTAGAAGTAGTTTTGATTACGAAATCAAATCTCTTTTCATCATCGCCAAGGACTTTCTGGAGGTTTGGCCATTCCGTTGAATATACCTCCTGACGGTACTTAACTCCATTCTTGTCCAAAATGTTAGCTACCATACTTTCCATGACATGACCACTACGATTCTTTCTTGCATTACTATCGAGACCTGTTTCAATTCCAAAAACATAATCAACCAAATCGTTTATCTTCTTTTGACGGAACAAATCTGCAAGACCTGTTCCTTCAAGATACTCCAACACGCCATCAATACTGGTGAAGAGCCTATCGAGAATAATACATTGACCAGCGGAATTAAGAACCGCTTTTTTGCCTTCGCTACGAACAGCAATAAGAATATCCATCACGCTGAATGCGGTACGGTCACGATTCCATATAGTTTCAACACTCTTCCTTAAATCTGTAGTGCCAATCATACTATTTAGCATACATAAGCTTAGTTTGATATTATCTACATTTGCTGCAATTTTATCGAAATCGCAGAAGAAATCAAGTGTTTGGTTCGTCTCTTGAAGCTGAGACATGAATTTGTTAAAGTCTCTCATATTATATTATTGATTTACAGCCATTGCAACAACTCGAGCATTCTTATTTGCCACAAATTGTAAAAGGTTTGTCTGATAGTTATGCTTAGTGTCCAGATAATTGTGAACAAGTATTTCTGTCAACTTTCCTCGCTTTTCAGGATTAGAGTTAATGCTTCTTGAAGCCCAGACTCTTTCAATCTGATACGCGCCATACAATACATCAAAGAAGTTGTCATTTTCATTCTTGCCCTTACAATCCGAGTTGCTTAGCATGAAATGAAACCCTGCTTCGTTAATATGGTCGCAATACTCTTTTAGACGCACCTGAGCATCATCATTAAAAGCTTCTTTCGCATAATCATTGAAACTTGAGGTGTCACTCAACGGACGGTATGGAGGGTCGAAGTAAAAAAGAGTATTGCCACGTGCATGTTCAAATGTTGTCTCAAAGTCACTATTTAGAATCTCCACGCGTTGCAACAACTCGCTATCTTTCCTTATGGTTTCAGGATCGCATATTGTTGGATTTGCATATTTCCCGAAAGGAACATTGAATAATCCCTTCTTGTTTACTCGATAAAGACCATTGAAACAAGTCCTATTCAGGAAGAAGAATTTTGTTGTATTCTCGATGGGGTCAAGATTCTTCTCGTTATACCTATAACGAGCAGCCATGAAAAAGTCTTTTCTTCCTTCTTCCGTTTCAAGAGCCAAATACGCATTCTCAATATCCATTAATGACTCTATTAACTGTTCAGGGGTATCTCTGACAGTTCGGTAGCATATTGCCAAATCTGGATTTATATCATTGATAATAGCGTGTTGGATATTAGGATAACGTTGAAGCATATAGAAGAGCATTGCTCCACCACCCACAAATGGTTCTATGTACGTTACATTCTCCCAATTATCAAAGTCAGCTGGAAGTTGTGCATCCAGTTGTTCAATGAGCTGACTCTTGCCGCCAACCCACTTGATAAAAGGTTTTGCTTTTCCCATAATATGCTAATTTTATTTTTCAGTTGAGTTCAACAAGTCTTTTACGTCAATGTCAAGGAGCTTTGCGATTTTGTCTAATGTCTGCAAGTCCGGTTGCGTCACATTCGAGCACCACCTGCTTGTTGTGGCGACATTAACTCCCAACTGTTCAGACAACCATTTTCCAGTCTTCCGTTGCTCAACCAGAACAACTTTTATTCTATTTAACGCATCCATTGTAAATATATTGATTTTAAGTGCAAAGTTATATATTTTTTTCGGAAAACATACAGAAGAATGAAAAAAACTGTTTGTCCTTCACGATTTTTATACTATTTGGGATTTGCAATTGCCAAATTCCGCAATAACAACCACATTGTAAATGTCGCACATAGAACATACTCGCTTATAACATTCTTCCATAGGACGATGCAATTCAAAATGCCAAAACAGGAAATTATCCGATGTCTGCTCGCTTAAGAAAAGTTAAATACGTTAAATTTGCATATTTTCTAATCTTTATAGAATCTACGTCATCATTTTTCTACCGTTTTATATGTAAATAGCTGATAAAAAGAGACTTGTAAATACTCTGATTGTACAGGCTTGACTTCAATTGAGATTCCAAATAGTGTGACTTCAATTGGTGGTTGGGCTTTCTATGGTTGTACTGGTTTGACATCAGTAACAATAGGAAATAGTGTAACATCAATTGGAAGTAGTACTTTCAGTGGTTGCACAAGATTGATTTCAATACAGATACCCAATAGTGTGACTTCAATTGGAGATGGAGCTTTCGGTGGTTGTATAGGATTAACTTCAATTGAAATCCCAAATAGTGTGATATCGATTGGATCCCAGGCTTTTGATAACTGCACTAGCCTGACAGTAATACATATTTCAAGTTTTGATGCGTGGTGTAGAGTTAAAGGAGGGGCTTATGCTTTTTATTTTGCTCCTTATCATTATCTAATACTCAATGAAGAACCGTTAAAAAATGCGGTTATCCCTAGTAATGTAGAATCTATTGATAATGTGGTTTTCGGACAGACAATAGGTATCGAATCTCTGGCTGTGCTAGCAAAACGCCCTCCCAAAGTGGCTAATGATTTTGCAAGCCCGCTTTATGAAACTTGTACCCTCTATGTTCCAGAAGGTTCAGAAAATGCATACTATGTGGCAGATGGGTGGAAGAACTTCAAGAAAATAGAGACATACAAAGAAGAACAACCAGAGAAAGTTCCTCAAGATGTGAATGGTGACGGAGTGGTAGATACCCAGGATGTGCTGGAGATATATAAGTATATTCAGGAGCATTAAAATGGAAGACCCCCTCTAACTCCCCCAAAGAGAAAATGTAATAATTAAAAAATGTAATAATGCAATAAATAAAGCAATCAGCGCATGGGAAACCGTGTGCTGATTGCTTTGTTACGTGCTTGTTTAGAGGTTTGCTTATCGTGCCATGCGATAGATAGCTGCGACATCGGCAGCATGGAGACGCATAAACTTACCCTGTGGCATGGTGTCGTTGCGGGTACACTTACGGGTCATGAGGTCGATTTCGTCGTCTGTGACTTCACGGCCTATCAGTTCGTGGATGTTAATTGGCATACCGATCAGATGGTAGAAGCGTTCCATCGCCTCGATACCACGCAGGGCGGTTGCTTCGGGGTCGGTGAAGTCGTTTTGCACTCCCATGACATTGACGGCGAAGCGGACGAAGCGGCTCACATTCTGACGATAAACATAGCGTGCCCAACTCGGCCAGATGGCTGCGAGACCTGCTCCGTGGGTAACATCGAAAAGTCCGCTTAGTTCATGCTCGATGTTGTGAGTTGCCCAATCTCCATTGTTGCGATTGCCTGTCACGTCGTTGTGTGCCAAACTGCCTGCCCACATAATCTGGGCACGCTGACGGTAATCCTCTGGATTCTTGAGGACCTCCAACACACATTGCTGCATGGTGCGCATCAGGGCTTCGGCGATTTCGTCCGTGATGGTCATGTCGCAATCGGGATTGAAGTAACGCTCCATCGTGTGCATCATGATGTCGGTAACACCTGCTGCTGTCTGATAAGGAGGAAGCGTGAAGGTGCGGCAAGGATTCATGATGGCGAACTTGGGTCGGCAGATGTTGTTGGAGTAACCCAACTTGATGCCGCCGTCTTCGTTGGTGATGACACTTGCCTCACTCATTTCGCTTCCTGCTGCAGGGATGGTAAGCACCACACCGACAGGTATACACTGGGTTGCATCGGCTTTGCCGAGATAGAAATCCCACACTTCTCCATCATAGAGCACTCCGTAGCCGATAGCCTTCGCAGAGTCAATCACACTACCGCCACCGATAGCGAGAATGAAGTCGAGACGCGATTCGCGACAGAGGGCGATTCCTTCGTGTACTTTTGACAGACGAGGATTGGGTACTACACCACCCAACTTTTCGAAGTAGATACCTGCCGACTGCAACTGACCGCATACCTTATCGAGCAGACCTGAGCGAATGGCACTCTGACCGCCATAATGCACCAAGACACGGGTACCACCGTATTTGGTTACTAACTGAGCTATCTTCTCTTCTGACCCTTGTCCGAACTCCACATCTGTGGGAGCATAGAAATTAAAATCTTTCATGGCGAGGAATTTAATAATTTATAAATGTAACTATATTTTGCGATGCAAATATAGGGAAAAAAGTGAATACTCACAAATAAGTATTGCACAATTTACAAAAAAGCAGTAAATTTGCACCCGAAAAGAAACGATATAAACAAATATACAATTAAACTGAATTGTGAAACTATCGGAACTGAAGACAGGTGAAACGGCGGTCATTGCGAAAGTATATGGTCACGGCGGATTCAGAAAACGTATCATCGAAATGGGGTTCATCAAGGGTACGGAGGTAGAGGTGGTGCTGAACGCACCGCTACAGGATCCTGTGAAATATAAGCTGATGGACTACGAGGTGAGTCTTCGCCGTGCCGAAGCTGACTTGGTGGAAGTTGTGACACAAGCCGAAGCGGAAGAATGGCACAAACAGCAGCCTGCTACGCCTGGAATTGTAGCGGACGATTGCGATTTCCGTCGTGCGGTAGCAGAGGAACGGGGAAAGAGCATCCTCGTAGCCTTTGTGGGCAATCCCAACTGCGGCAAGACAAGTCTATTTAATATCGCCAGCAACGCACACGAACATGTGGGTAACTACTCGGGTGTGACAGTCGATGCGAAGGTGGGTAACATGAAATTCGAAGGTTATACGTTCAACATCGTGGACCTGCCTGGCACCTACAGCCTGTCAGCCTACACACCTGAAGAACTCTACGTCAGAAAATACATCATCGAGCAGACACCCGATGTCATCATCAACGTAGTGGATGCTTCGAACCTAGAACGTAACCTCTATCTCACTGCCCAACTTATCGACATGGATGTGCCGATGATTATGGCGCTGAACATGTATGACGAACTGAAAGAGAGCGGACATTCACTCGACATCAATCAACTGGGTACGCTGCTTGGAGTGCCTATCGTGCCCACTATCGGACGTACAGGTGAAGGTGTGCAACGTTTGTTCCATGAAATCATAGAGATATACGAGGGTAAGCAACATACGTTCCGCCATATCCACATCAATCACGGAACCCTATTGGAGGGGATGATTGAACGAGTGGAGGCGCTGATACGTGTGAATCCCGAACCCCACCACAACTACTCAGGACGTTTCCTCGCTATCAAACTATTGGAGAATGACCATCAGGTAGAGGGCATCGTAAAGATGTTGCCCAACGCAAAGGATATCCTGAAGGAACGCAACCGTTGTCAGGCGGAAATACGAGTAGAACTGGGTGAGGATTCCGAAGGAGCTATCACAGATGCCAAATACGGATTTGTGCAAGGGGCGCTGAAGGAGTGCTTCGTAAAGAAAACAGTCTATAAACGCAGGATGACAAAACGCATTGATGCCTATGTGACGAACCGATTCTTAGGATTCCCTATCTTCATCGCGCTGATGTTCCTCACATTCTTCTGCACGTTCACCCTTGGTCAGTACCCGATGGATTGGATAGACAGCGGTGTGGGTTGGTTGAGCGAGTTAATCAGCAGTCACATGGCTGATGGTCCATTGAAAGACCTGCTAGTCGATGGCATTCTGGCTGGTGTGGGCGGTGTCATTGTATTCCTGCCCAATATCCTGATACTCTATGCCTTCATCTCTTGGATGGAAGACTCGGGCTATATGGCGCGTGCTGCTTTCATCATGGACAGAATCATGCACAAGATGGGCTTGCACGGCAAGTCGTTCATTCCGATGATTATGGGATTCGGATGTAACATTCCAGCCATCATGGCGACCCGAACCATTGAGGACCGCAAGTCACGACTCATCACGATGCTCATCGTACCCTTGATGTCGTGCTCGGCTCGTCTGCCTGTCTATATCATCGTTATTGGCGCTTTCTTCCCCAAAAATCAGGCGCTTATTCTCTTCACCATCTACCTCATCGGCATCGTGATGAGTGTGCTGATGGCGCACCTGTTCAGTCGTTTTGTGGTGAAAGGAGAATCAAGTCCGTTTGTAATGGAACTCCCACCCTATCGTCTGCCATCGGGCAAGTCGGTAGTGCGCCACACAAGGGAAAAAGGTAAGCAATACCTAAAGAAAATGGGTACCATCATCCTCGCAGCCAGCATCGTAGTATGGGCGTTAGCATACTTCCCTCATCACGATGAACTCAGCGACGAGCAACAGATGGAACAAAGCTATATCGGCCAGTTGGGTAAGGCTATTGAGCCAGCTATCCGTCCGTGTGGCCTGCAATGGAAAGAAGGTGTGAGTCTCATCACAGGTGTGGGAGCAAAAGAAATTGTGGCTTCGACGATGGGAGTGCTCTACGCTACATCTTCAGAAGAAGTATCAGAGGACGTAGAGGACAGTTCCCACCTCTCTCAAGTACTCGCCACAGGCGGTATGACCCCATTAGCGGCTTTTGCCTTCATGGTATTCGTTCTGCTCTACATGCCTTGCCTGCCTGCCTGCATCGCCATCAAACACGAATCGGGCAAATGGAGATGGGCACTCTTCACCGCCTGCTACACCACCTGTCTGGCTTGGATATGTGCGACGCTGGTGTTCCAGATAGGAAGCATCATATAATACTCCTTCATTATGACACAAGAAGTCATTGTATATATCATCATCGGCTTGGCCGTCCTGGCAGTAGCCATCAGGGGTTACCGAATCTTCACCCACAAGCACAAGTGTTGCGAAAAGGAAGGTGATGAATGCCATTGTGACAGCTGTCCGTTGGCAAACGAAGGGTGCAAGATGATGAAAAATGAAAATAATTGTCAAATGGCACGTGCCAATTGACAATTATTTTGTACCTTTGCCGCTTAGAATGAAAACATATCGAATAAACATACAGGAATTAGGGGTGGAAATCGAATACTCGGTCTTTGCCCTTGAAGGGAAACTGACAGAGATACATGCCATGTTGCATGTCACGAATCTGGAAGCAGATTTCCGTACGCAGTATGAGCAGCTTCTGAAGGGTCAGCAGGCACTAATAGAAGCTGTAGGTGGTGCGAAGGTGATGATGAAACGTTACTTTGTCAGCGATGCAACCAATCAGATGCCGCTGATAGAGGACGTTGCCGAACATGTATCCGTCATCCAGCAACCACCGCTCGACGGTACGAAAGTAGCAATGTGGCTCTATCTGCATCAGGGAGATACCCACTATCAGCAAGTGTGGACGATGAATCAGGTGGTGCCAGAAGGAGATAGTTATCATCAGTCGCGTACGCTGTTGGAACGCTACGAGCAACAACTCAAGGAACAATATAATGCCAATATCGCTGAACACTGCCTGCGAACTTGGTTCTTTGTGCGCGATGTAGACACCCAATATAAAGGACTGGTAGTGGCTCGCAGGGAGAACTTTGCAGAGCAAGGGCTGACCTCCGATACCCACTATCTGGCATCTACAGGCATTCACGGCATCCCTGCCGACACCAATGCCATCGTGCAGATGGACACTTATATGGTGAAAGGACTGGAGGCTGAGCAGCAGACCTATCTTTATGCCCGCTCCCATCTCAACCCCACCTACGAATATGGTGTGACCTTCGAACGAGGGGTGAAGATTGTATATGGCGACCGCACCCATCTGCTCATTTCCGGTACAGCATCCATCAACAACAAAGGTGAGGTGGTATATGTAGGAGACATTCGCAAACAAGCCTGTCGCATGTGGGAGAATGTAGAAGCACTACTGAAAGAAGGTGGAGCCACATTCGACGATGTAATGCAGATTATCGTCTATCTGCGCGACACAGCCGACTACGAGGTCGTTCGCCAGTTGTTCGAAGAACGATTCCCTGACACTCCATACGTCATTACATACGCACCTGTATGCCGTCCGAAATGGCTTATCGAGATGGAATGTATCGCTGTAACGAAAGCGAAAGACGAACGATTCAAAGACTATTAAAATATGGGCATCAAACGTCATCTCAACATAAATATGCTGCTAATCATCCCTATGGTGCTCGCCATAGTGGTTGTTTTTGCATGTAATAGCGGCTCCTCTACCAAGCCATCTGACTCACCTGACGGTCTCACTACAGAGGAAGAGATGTCTGAGGAACAGAATGAACCTGTTTTCGTGGAATATGACGATTCACCTACCGCAGAGGATATAAAAAGAGAAGAGAGAGAACACGAAGTGAAGGACGCAGGACAGGTAATCAACAACCATTTCGTTGCCTTGGCTCAAGGCAACAGACAGATGTTGAGAAATACAGTAGCCGATGTGGTGACTTCGTATATCGGCATGAGTAACGTGACCCCTGCAGACATTGAGAAGTACATGAATAGCCTCCATGCAGACAGCAGTCAGGATATAAAATACGTGATTCGCCACCTTATCGTTAATAAAGAGACAGACGGCTCTACGCCCCACTATAAAGTTCATTTTTCTGTAACACAGATTATCCGTCAAGGCGATAAGACAGGCGAACACACGTTCGCAGGACTTTCGGAGATTAACAGCGAAGGCAAAATCACCTCAATGATTCTATCACAACAATCATAACGCTATGCAAGAAATCTTTGATTTAATCAACGAGATGTCACCCTTCCTGCTATTGGGATTCCTGTTGGCAGGATTGATGCATGCGTTCATTCCCAATCGCCTTTATACCCATTATATGGCCGGCAACACGCTCAAGTCGGTTGTCTATGCAGCCTTGTTTGGAGTGCCCCTCCCATTATGTTCGTGTGGCGTCATCCCTACTGCGATGTCTATGCGAAAAGAAGGAGCATCTAAAGGTGCAACCGTCTCATTCCTCATTGCCACCCCACAGACAGGTGTCGACTCGATTTTCGCCACCTACTCCCTACTGGGACTTCCCTTTGCGATTATACGTCCCATCGTTGCTTTCTGCACAGCCATCATCGGCGGACATGCAGTCAACCTTTTCAACAAAGAGGCAGCAACTGCTGTAGAGCATACCACTCAGCGCGATTATAGTGAAAAGCATCACACGTTTCTCGAACGTCTCATAGAAGCCTTGCGCTACGGATTCATCGAGATGATGGGCGATATCGGCAAATGGCTCGTGATAGGTCTTATTATCGCAGGCCTCATCACCACCTTCGTGCCACAGTCGTTCTTTTCCGTCTTTGCAGGCAACTCTATCATGAGCATCCTGCTCGTGCTCTGCATCTCTATTCCCATGTATGTGTGCGCCACTGGTTCTATCCCTATTGCTGTTGCGCTGATGATGAAAGGCTTGACTCCAGGAGCGGCATTAGTGCTCCTCATGGCAGGTCCTGCTGCCAACGCAGCATCCATCCTTGTCATAAATAAGGTATTGGGACGTAAGACGTTGCTTGTCTATCTCATCGCCATCGCCTTGGGTGCTATCGGGTTCGGACTGGGTATCGACTACCTGCTCCCTGCCGAGTGGTTCATCCCTACCCTCGCTAAAGCCGCCGAATGTTGTGACAACCATGTTGAGTGGTTCAACATCGGCTGCACCATCCTGCTAGCACTCCTCCTGCTCTATGCCCTCATCGACCACCTCAGAGGACACAAGCATTGCCATTGTCACGAAGAAGAAGGAACCTGCGAAGCCCACGCGGATTATATACGCCGCTTTACCATCAAGGGCATGAATTGTTCTCATTGTGCCAAGAACGCAGAGAAGGCTATTCGTAAGGTGGAAGGCATCGAGAACGTGACGGTGGACCTCAGCTCTGAGACAGCTACCATCACAGGTACAGCGTCCGATGAAGATATTATCTCTGCCGTAGAAGCGATAGGATTTTCTGCCATTCCACTTTAACTTCCTTCGAAGATGAATATCCTCACAAAATACTTCCCCACCCTTACCCCTGAACAAACTACACAATTTGCTCAGCTGTACGACCTATATGCTGATTGGAACGCCAAAATCAATGTCATCTCGCGCAAAGATATTGAGAACCTCTACGAGCATCATGTGCTCCACTCCTTAGGCATCGCCAAAGTCATCACGTTCCGGCCAGGTACCCGTGTGATGGATCTCGGCTGCGGAGGCGGATTCCCAGGTATTCCACTTGCTATTCTCTTCCCTGACGTACACTTCCATCTGGTCGACTCCATCGGTAAGAAAGTACGTGTGGCCCAGGAAGTAGCAACTGTCATAGGATTGAAGAACGTGGAGTTCAGTCATGCACGCGGCGAAGACATCAAGACGAAGTACGACTTCGTCGTGACGCGAGCCGTGATGTCGTTGGCGGAACTCATCAAGTGTGTACGTAAGAACATTGACTCCACCCAACACAACTCCCTGCCAAACGGCATTATCGCCCTAAAAGGCGGAGAACTCGAAGGCGAGATGGCTCCCATGCGCAAAATCTGTACGACATGGGATCTCTCACAATATTTTAAAGAGCCTTTCTTTGAGACAAAAAAGGTAGTACATGTAACCATAAATAACAAATAGCCTCAAACCGAAAGGAATTCTTCCCCTCGGGGGAGATGTCCAAAGGACAGAGAGGGGCAGTTGATTAATTATGCTGAATATCAAAACCTTTCAAGTAAATCCGCTGATGGAAAACTGCTATATCGTCAGCGATGACACCCTCGAAGCCTGCATCATCGACCCAGGATGCATGTTTGAGACGGAGTGGACAGCCATCAAACGCTATATAGATAACAAAGGTCTCAAGCTTGTTCACATGCTCTGCACCCATCTCCATTTCGACCACATCATGGGGTGCGGATATGTTCATCGTAACTACCAGCTCGATATTGAGGGCAGTATGGCCGATCTCACACAATACCAGCAACTGCGTGATTACATGAACGCCTTCGGCCTCGACCCCACCAGCATACCTCCACAGCCACCCGTGCATGACATATCCCATCAATCTGCCATCCAGTTCGGCACCCACACACTTACTATTCTCAAGACTCCTGGGCACACACCAGGCGGCCTCTGTTTCTATTGCCCAGACGAAGATGTACTATGGGCTGGCGACACCCTCTTCCAAGGTTCCGTAGGACGTACCGATCTTCCAGGAGGCGACACAGAAGCCATCATCCGCTCTATCCGCGATGTCCTCTTCACCCTGCCCGACACCACACAAGTCTTTACAGGTCACGGTCCATCCACCATCATCGACTACGAACGTCGCTACAATCCCTACGTTTAATAACTAATCACACCATTTCCGACGGACATTCTGCATCTTATTGTAGGGACACATGTCTTTCCATCTTAATGTATGACAAAATATTGATAATCCTATGGCTCATTTCTGTATTTATTCATCTAAAATGGAAGAAAACACCTATTATTACATAAACCCTCCCTATCTGATGGGAAAAAGGGGGAGTGGAAATAAATAGTAAATGGTAATTAGTAAATATCCATATGTTTTCCTCACTTTTTTGCAATTTTGTCATGCTTTCTCAAAAAAAATATGTAATTTTGTCAGCAATTTAAGAAAAAGGCTCTCTAATCCCCGTCATTCCCCTGCGAGGGACAGGAACGGATTTTCTCCCCCTTCGCACTCCCTCAGGGGAGAGAGGAAAAGGAGGCAAGAATATAAGATATGAACGAATCGACACTTCAAACGATAAAGCAACGATATGGAATCGTAGGCAATGCTCCCGAACTGAATCGAGCGTTGGACATTGCCGTACAGGTGGCTTCGACTGACCTCAGCGTGCTGATTCAAGGTGAATCGGGTGTGGGTAAGGAAGTGATTCCACGCATCATCCACGACAAATCGGCTCGCAAACATCAGAAGTACTTTGCCATCAACTGTGGTTCCATTCCCGAGGGAACCATCGACAGTGAATTATTCGGCCACGAGAAAGGTGCCTTTACAGGTGCTGTGGGCGAACGTGAAGGTTATTTTGGTGCAGCCGATAAGGGCACCTTATTCCTCGACGAAGTAGGTGAGCTGCCATTAAGCACGCAAGCCCGATTACTCCGTGTGTTGGAAACAGGCGAATACATCCGTGTAGGATCATCGGAAGTGAGGAAGACGGATGTGCGTATCATCGCAGCTACAAACGTGAACATACAGAAGGCCATCAGCGAAGGGAAATTCCGCGAAGACCTATACTACCGTCTTGCCACCATTCCTATTAATATGCCACCCCTGCGCGCACGAGGACGTGATATAGAACTGCTGTTCCGCAAGTTCGCCTCTTCATTTGCCGAGCGATATATGCTCGACCCCATCGTGCTGACAGACGATGCCAAGATGTTGCTCCAAAGCTATAAGTGGCCTGGAAACATCCGCCAACTGAAGAACGTGGCTGAGCAGATTTGCCTCATCAGTCAGGAACGCACCATCACTGCTGATGCATTAATACAATTCGGTATTACAGACGATTCGAACACAGGCGGAGGGCTGGTATTGGCTAACCAGGCACAAGCAGGTCAGCATTCATATGAGAGCGAACGCGAATGGCTGGTACATGCCCTGACGAGCTTGGGCAAGGAAGTTAAAGAGCTGAAGGAAATGATTAATTCGCAGACGTACATTCGTCAGCAAGCCCCCACCCACATCCTGCAAGATGCAGAATATGCAGTAGCACCTGCTTACGACACCACACCTGTGACACACATCAATATTCCATCGGAGAACGTACAGAATGTCGTGGAATATGTTGAGCCGACACCGCGCTCCATGAAAGAAGTGGAGGAGATGCAAATCAAAGAGGCACTACAACGCAACCATTTCAATCGCAGCAAGGCAGCAAAAGAACTTGGTATCAGTGAACGTACACTCTACCGCAGAATCAAAGACTATGGATTGGAAAAAGAATAGCATCATATTAAGTCTTTGCCTGGCACTCACGTGCATCGTCCTAATTGCGTGCAAAGTGGAATTCTCGTTTAATGGTGCCAGCATCAACTACAACGAAGTGAAAAGCATCTCACTGACGAAGTTCCCCATCCGCTGTGCCTATGTGTGGGCACCAATGGAAGGAATGTTCTACAATAGCCTCAGCGATGCATATGCCAAGAAGACCAAACTAAAGATACTGAAGAAAAACGGCGACCTGCAACTCACAGGCGAGATTACGGAATACAGCCAAACCAACAAGTCAATATCTTCAGACGGATTCTCTGCACAGACACAATTGAAGATGACCGTCAACGTACGTTTCAAGAACTCAGCCAAGCCAAGTGCTGACTTTGAACAGTCGTTCTCTGCTACCACACAATACGATTCAAAGCAACAGCTCAATGCAGTGCAAGAACAGTTGGTTCAGGAGATGATTAACGACATTGTAGACCAAATATTTAACAAAACAGTGGCTGATTGGTAGAAAAATTGCACAATATTCACAAAACTTTTTGTCATATCAGAAAAAAGTGATAACTTTGCAAGCCATTTTGACAAATGGCCGAAAGCATAAGAGATTTTTAACAACTTAAAAATAGAAAGAAAATGTATCCATTAATTATCGTACTTGTGATTATCGCATCCATCTTCATGTGTGGTATCGTGTTAATCCAAGAATCTAAGGGAGGAGGTCTGGCATCAGGTTTCTCTTCTTCAAATCAGATTATGGGTGTTCGCAAGACTACAGACTTCCTTGAGAAAGCAACATGGGGTCTTGCCATCATCATGGTAGTACTGAGCGTTGTCTCAGCTGCCTTCGTGACTAAGACTACTGCAGAAGAGCAGCCACTTACTGCTCCTATCACTACCCAGACAGACGCTAACAACGTTCAGTCATTCCCTGCAGCAACTCAGCAACAGGCTCCAGCACAGAACACTTCAGACAAAGAAGCTCAGGCTCCAGCCGAGACACCCGCTCCAGCCCCTGCAGAATAAGTAGTAACCCTCTAAATCTGTCATAAGATGAAAAGGGTACGCTGTCCGAAATGTGACTCCTTCATTGTATTCGACGAAACGAAATACAATGAAGGCCAGTCACTTGTTTTTGTTTGTTCCGCATGCAAGAAAGAATTCCGCATCCGTATCGGTAAATCGAAGTTGACAAACATACATGAAGAGCGTACCATCGACGAGAATGCCTACAATCAAGACTACGGAAGCATCATTGTGGTAGAAAACAAGTTTGCTTTCAAGCAAATCATTCCCCTCGACATCGGTGACAACGAATTCGGACGATATCTCAAAGGGACGAACATTAATAAACCTATCGAGACAAGCGATCCCAGCATCGACACATTCCATTGTGTAATTCGGGTAGAACACAATCGGCAAGGTCAACTTCGCTATATCCTACGTGATGCCCCAAGCGATACGGGAACATTCTACATGAATCAGATTCTCAAAGATTCCGACCGCATCAATCTGGAAGACGGTGCCATCATCACCATCGGCGCCACCACCCTTATCCTAAGGGCTGCTGCTCAATGAATCCGTTCAGGAGTTCACTCGGAAACGGCCGTTAACCACTACTACAAACTAACAGAAATGGACAACTCAATCAATTTCCAAAAGAATTATTACTGCTTCGACAATCTGCTGATGGGCTTCGACCCCAAAATCAATGCATGCCATCAGCAGGGAAATGAAGACTACCACATCGTCATCGCTGTGCAGCAAGGTAGTATGGGTCTCATCATCAACGGTCAGGAAGTGCGAATGAAATCTAACGATTTTCTGCTTATCATGCCTTTCACGAAAGTGGAGATACTCACATCGCGCTGTTCTGTCTTCTGTTGCGTGATTCGCAACTATATTGCGCTCGACATGTACAACAAGATTGGTTGCCCTGACAACATCATAGAGAACTGCTATACATTCCACCACTACCATTTCCATCCTCAGCAGTTAGAAATCATGATGCACGACTACCTGCGCATCAAGAACATTATGCTGCGGCAGATACCATCACTCCATGAGGAAATGCTCAAGGCTGGAACCGGCATCTTCATGAGCCACATGTTCTCTTTCCTCGCAGTCAACAGCCGCATCGAGTATAAGTCACCGTTGTTCCATCGTCAGGTTTTCGACAAGTTCCTGCGGGCACTCAGCGAACACTATAAAGAAGAACGCAAAGTTGATTTCTATGCCAAGCTGCTCGATTTGCCGTCCAAGCAAATCACCACAGCCACCCATAAGTATGCAGGCAAGACGGCTTCGAGAGTTATCAACGAGTATGTCATCTTCAAAATCAAGGCTGTGCTCTACAACAACCAGTTGAGTGTGAAGACGGTGAGCGAGATGTTTAACTTCCCCAATCAGAGTTTCTTCGGACGTTATTTCAAACGTGTCACAGGTTACTCCCCAGCGAAGTTCCTCAATATGCATAGTAAGAAGTTGTCAAAACAAAATTCGGCACAGGTATGAAGAAGAACATAACAAACCGATATATCGACGATACGACGGCACGTATTGAGAGCATCCTTCGTCGAGCTGCAAACTACAAAGACTACGTTGCGCTCTTCGATAACATGTACAACAACGTCCGGCTGTCCGCTCTCTACAAGTCCGAATCCACCTACCTTATGTACGACTTCACCTGTCTGTGGATCATTCAAGGTCAAGCCATGCTAACCATCAACGGGAAAGAGCAGTTGCTGGATAGGAAAGCCGTCACAATCATACCGCCACAGGCCGCATTCAAGTTACAGCAGATTTCACCCGAAACCCGATTTGCGTTTATCCGATTCTCCGAAAACGCCATCACACAAAGTTACAAAGACTTGGGACTCTACATGAATCGCTATTTCCATACATCTTACGACTGTACCATACTTTCAAACGATGCATTCCGTGAGTTGATGGACATGTACAACGACTTCAATCAGGGATTGGGACATCGCGAGTTGCAATACCTTAATATATATGCGCGAAGCTATTGCAACCTCATCATGATATTCCTATTCAACGCTTTCGGCATCGACACCAATATCAAAGGGAAGGCCGTATCACGTCAGGAAAACATCTACCGTCAATTCATCGATCTGCTCAACCTCTATGCTGATCGTGAACGCGAGGTGCAGTTCTATGCCGACCAGCTCGGCATATCACCCAAGTACCTCTCTACCATCACACAGACCTACAGCGGGAAGAATGCCAGCGAATGGATTGCCGACTATGTCGTAGGGTTAGCCATCAATCTCATGCGTGAAAAGAAATGCAAGATACGTGAAATCAGCAACATCCTCAATTTCCCCACGCAGAGCTTCTTCGGCCGATTCTTTAAACGTACAACAGGCATGTCGCCAAAGAAATATACCATGATTCATTTCGATAACGATTGAAAATTATGAGACTTATTCCAACTTACAAATGGGCAAAGAACGTGAGAGCCGTACGCCTCTCCAATAAGAATTTCCGCAACAAGCCATGGGCTGCGGGAGGCATACTTATCCTGTGTGTCATCATCGCTATGCTGTTGGCCAACCTGCCCTTCACACACCAGTTCTACCACGATGTGCTCAACACCAGTCTTTCCATGAGCATCCAAAGCCCTACCCTCTCCGATGGCACTCATGTCATCGATTGGGTATTTCCACATGGCATGACCGTTGAAAAGTTTATCAACGACATCCTCATGGTCATCTTCTTCTTCACCGTAGGACTTGAAATCAAACGTGAGATTGTATGTGGCGAGCTGTCCTCACCCAAGAAAGCCATGCTACCCGTCATTGCAGCAGCAGGTGGAATGCTCTTTCCTGCACTCATCTACCTTCTCTTCAACCACGGCACCGATGCCGTCAGCGGATGGGGAATCCCAACAGCTACCGATATAGCCTTCGCAGTAGGCATCATGTCCATCCTAGGTGACCGCGTACCCATCTCCCTGAAAGTATTCCTCACCGCCCTTGCTATAGCCGACGACCTTGGAGCCATCCTCGTCGTAGCATTCTTCTATGGCGGACAAGTCAATATCGCACTCCTTGCCATCGCACTCATTCTTCTGGCAGCCATCTTCATCATGAACCAGATGGGTGAGAAACGCATGATGTACTATCTCATCCCAGCTGCCGCTGTATGGTTCTTGTTCTACTATGCAGGCATCCACGCCACCATGTCGGGAGTCGTCATGGCCTTCATGATACCGATGCAGGGAAAATACAACCGCGCATATCTCACACACAAGAACCGCGAATACGAGCGGCGACTCGTTTCATATGAAACCATCGATGACATTGATGGTGTCAATGAAGAGTTCCCCAACGACTACCAACGCCATTGCCTACGTCGCATGAGCCACATCAGTTCCAACACCATGGGTATGTCATATCGTCTCGAGCACGCACTCGGTCCATGGGTCAACTTCTGCATCATGCCTATCTTCGCACTTGCCAATGCAGGCGTCGAGATACCCGACCTCAGCTATTTCAACATCTTCCAATGGTCACCCGAGATTGGCAGTGTAGGAATGGGTGTCTTCTTCGGTCTCCTCTTAGGCAAACCCATCGGCATCACCCTCGCCAGCTTCATTGCCATCAAATGCAAGGTTGGCGAGATGCCCCAACGCGCCACATGGTCCATGCTCTTCGCTGTAGCCTGCCTCGGCGGTATCGGTTTCACCATGAGCATCTTCGTCGACACCCTCTCCTTCGGCGACTATCCCGACCTTGTGGAGCACCTCCGAGCCAGTGGTAAGATAGCTGTCCTCCTCGGCTCCCTCTCCGCCGGCATCCTCGGTAGCCTCCTTATTCAAGTGGTACACAAGTTGAAACCAAATACACAAGCAGCATAAATAGGTGACAGAAACTACAGGTGAACATAGGTTCTTTAGCCAATGAGCATATGTTCGTGAGAAGACTATATTCTTTAAAATGTAGTTTAACAAACAAAAAATAGCAAGCGATCAACTTTTAGTTAATTTACTTGTCTTTACGGATATTACAACTGATAACCAAAAGGACACGCTGAAATTCAGCGTGTCCTTTTGGTTTATGTATGTTGAATCTTCTTTTTATTTGAAGATGAGCTGTGCAAAGCTGTAGAGACCGTACTTCCAAACGGTGAAGTTGTGACCTTCGTTTGGATAGTTGATGAGTGTGCAAGGAATGCCATTCTCATCGCAGAATGCCTTGAGCTGTGTGCTGTTACCAATCAAACCGTCGGCACCGCCGCATACCATCCAGAGGAGCTTGTTCTCTTTCTTTACCTTATCAACATCTGGAATGAGCTGAGCAGCACGCTGAGTGTTAGGTGCTGATGAGAAACCGCCTACGTATGCAAATACGTCCATGTGACCAAGTCCGAAGTTGAGTGACTGACCGCCTCCCATTGACAGACCTGCGATGGCACGGTGATTCTTGTCGGTGTAAACGCTAAAGTTCTTCTCGATGTATGGAATAAGGCTACCGATGAGATCTTTATCAAATTCGCCGAATGCCATGAATGAACCCATACCTCCTGCACGGGAGTCGTCCTTTGCAGCACGTCCGTTAGGCATCACGACAATCATGTCGGCTACCTTTCCGTCGGCATAGAGGTTGTCCATGATGATGTTTGGTACACCTCCGTCCTTATACCATTCGTTCTCGTCACCACCGATTCCATGAAGCAGATACAGTACGCTGTACTTCTTCTTTGCATCGTACTTTGGTGGCAGATATACATTTGCCTTACGGGTTGTTCCTACTGATTCTGACTGGTACTCTATGAGCTTCACGGTACCTTTAGCGACTCCTGCACGTTCCTTGTCGAAGCCCTGAGGAGCTGCTACATAAGGATCGAACTTCACATTGGTGTTCTGCTGACCGCCGAACATTCCCATCGGAATATTAGGCTCCTGTGCATTGGCTGTCATCAAAGAGAGGGAGAGCAATGCTGCAAAATAAATTTTCTTCATTGTTTTACTGATTAATTTGTTGATAAAAAATGATTAAGTCTGTTAGTTTAAAATTATGCTGCAAAGGTAGCACTTTTCGTTGACGCAAAGGATAGGAAAAGTCCTATTTCTACATCTTCACCACGGTGATGGAGTATGGAGCAAGTGGCAAACTGAAATTACTTGATACTTTCAAGCTAGTCTTCTGTGGGATGATGTTGTTGGGATTGTCAATAGAATTGGTATCCTCTGGGCGTGCTCCCTTCAGGGTGATGACTTCTGCTTTTCCCTTTGGTTTGGCTCCTTCAACTGCAACCGTCACTTGCTGGGCTGTAGCACCTATATTAACTACCTTAAGGAACAACTGACCTGTGCGGCTATCGACAGTGGTGTTGTAATAAAGTTGCGGAACAGGGTCGCCACGTCCCATAGCTATGGTTGGGACTCCTTCCGCCAACATAGGCACAACCTTGTTACCCAAGTTCTGTGCAAACATGCATTGAGCATGGTAGGAAGGCGAACCGAAGGAAGTGAGGGCATCGTAACCAATGAGGTCGCTCTCCCATTGCATACCACCTTGATTGACATTGACAAACAGCGGCGCATAGCAATGTGCCACAAGGATGTCAGAGTTTCGTTCCATGCAGGTCATCCACGCAGCATCACCAAGGGCTGCATTCATATTGGTGGTAGGTGAACCTTCACGTGTAGCCCACTCTCCACAGAAGATCTTTGGGCCATTGCGATCGTATGAATCGTACTGCTGTGCTGCACGATACATAGCCTCGGCATTGCGATAATAGTGTTCATCGATGACATCTACCTTGACGGCTGCAGGATTCTCTGCATTACCACGCAATGTCCGCTCATCCTGTGTGGAAATAATCTGCAACTGAGGATATTTTTCCTTAATGGCATCGTAGAACTGCATAAAACGATGTGAATAGCTACCGCTACGATCGAAGAAGTCCTCATTACCTATCTCCACATAGGTGAGTTTGAATGGCTCGGGATGTCCGTCACGAATACGACGTGCTCCCCAACGGGTTTCTGGACCTCCAATGGTATATTCGATTTCATCGAGCGCATCCTTGATAAATGGTTCGAGGGCATCACCCTCAACGTAGTCGCCATTAAGCACATAGCCAGCAAATACACCGAGGATAGGTTCCGCTCCGCATTCTTCCGCCCAGCAAAGGAACTCCAGCAAACCCATACCATCAGTCGACCAGTAACCCCAAGGACTACGATGGCCAGGACGTGTGGTGAGCGGACCAATAGTACGCTTCCAATCGAATCGCTCTTTGAAGGTGTTTCCCTCCAAATAGTTACCTCCTGGGAATCGCAGGAAGGTAGGATTCATCTCTCGCAAGAGGTCCATGATGTCGGTACGGTACCAATCGGACTTTACTGTGTAGGCCTTTTTGGCCTTCGGGAACAAAGTAGGATAAGCCAGATTGTAATTGCCTGCACTCTGGAATTGAATGAAAAACACAGCGTCTTTGGTCGCTTTTACATCTGCTGCCGTCTGCAGATTGAATGTGTACTGTCGCCAGTCGTTTGCACTGAGGGTAAGATCTTGACTGGCATAAACAGTAGTACCATCCACAGAACGCAAACCTACAGTCACACGGCCATTACCTTTGAAGTAGGCATCACCATTGTAAGTGGTTGACGGATGGACGGCAATACCCCAAAAGCCAGGATTCTCCAATGAAGTTGCTTTGGTAAGTTCGATGGAGAGAGAACGTTTTTGGATAAAGTTGATACCTCCTGTAGTATTGAAACGCAACATTCCTGCCGTAGAATCGTTGAGCAACCAATAACGTGGCTTAGGAGCAGGGCCACCTGGTCTACCTCCACCACTCTGCTGTCGGCGACCTTGCTGACCTCCAGTCATTTCCTGCATGGCGATGTCGCGCAACAACTGTGAATACAGTCCTCCTTCATAGGAGTAGTTGATTTCCTCTGTCATCAGTCCATAGAGTGTAGGACTAACAGTACGCTGAGCCTTATCGACCTGAAGGGTCAATTTCGGTTGAGCATTAACGGGTGCTGCCATTAATAATAAAGATGCTGCAAAAGCAATAAACATTGTTTTCATGATTGTAATTTATTTAGAGTTTATGGGGTTAAAGAATTCAAGAGTTCAAAAGTCTCGGCCCTGATAGGCATCCAATCTTAAGAATCGGCAAAGAAATCATCGGAAGGATGATAAAATTCGTTCTCATATGTGATAATTGAGTCATAAAAACACATAGATTGTTTGCAAAATTAATAAAATAAAATGAATTAACAAGAAATATTATAAAAAAGTATTCTAATTTGTTTGTGTTGCTCCAAAAAAATTACTATTTTTGCAGCGTAGTTTCAAATGGATATTTCATTATTAACACTTAAACGAATTGCATTATGAAGAAAATTTTAGTGATTGTTACCGTAGCTCTTGCTACTACATTCTGTGCATGTACAAACAGCAGCACATCAGCTAATTCAGACCAAGACACCATGACAACTGCAGAAGCTGACGCAATTGTTGATGATGATTTGGCCCAATTGCTCGATGAGATTGCTGGAGATGTTGAAGCTAAAGATGCTGATGCCCTCCAAAGTTCTATCGAAGCATTTAAGGCTCGCATTCAGGCTCTTGTCAACGCTGGTAACGTAGCCGTTGCTCAAAAGTATCTCGATTCTCTCAAGGGTTATCTTGAAACAAACAAAGAACAAGTAGAAGCAATCAGTACCACGGTTGCAGAATCTGCTGAAACTACTGTAGAAAACCTTGTACAGAAAGTAGCTGACCTACCTTTAGACGTTGCAAAAACAGCTCAGGATGCTGCAGTGGATGTAGCAAATGCTGCCGTAAACAAAGCAAATGAGGCTGTAGATGCAGCAAAAGCAGCTGCAGATGCAGCAAAAACAGAAGCCGAGACAAAAGCTAAAGAAGCTGTCGATGCACAAAAGCAGAAAGCAAACGAGGCCATTGATGCTCAGCAGCAAAAGGCAAATGATGCAATCAACAAGGCTGCCGACGATGTAAAGAAACAACTCGGATTGTAATCTTTCTTTGCTTTATCACATTTCACAATTGTGGGTATACATTGCAAAAATGTATATCCACATTGTTTTTTTGATTTTTTTTGTATATTTTTGCATTATTTGTTTGCTAATAGGAAAAAAATATCTACTTTTGCAGTGAAAGCGTGATTACTACAAAATTAATTATAACAACAACCTTACTTATTAACATTAGAAAACGACATGCTTATGAATGCTACCAGACACCTCCTTTCGCTTTGTGCCGCTTCAGGGCTGGCACTATTGCTAACTGCATGCACACCTGCAACTCCTCAAGAAAAAGTTGTGGCTAGTTTTGAAGATGCCATCGAACGTGTGGAAAAAGCGAAATCTCAACAATCACTCAATGGAGCCTCACAGATTCTAATTGGCGACATCAACAAATCGCTCAAAGGACTTACACCCGTTGAGCAAAACAAAGTGATGACTTCGAAAGAAGTGATAACTATAGAAAGAGAATACAACAAGAAAGTAACAGAAAAAAGAAAGAGCCTGAGATAATCAGGCTTTTTCTTTCTCAATCTTCACAAGGGCTGTCACAGTAAATGTAACAAGGCAGAGGACCATGACAATGAGGAAGAATGTTTGATATCCCACGTTCTCGGAAATAAGTCCTGACACCATTCCTGGAAGCATAACGCCACCAAGATATTGACCTGCGGTACAAATGGAAAAGACTGCTGTACTACGTTCGCCTCGGGAGAACGTAACCAAGTAGAGGGTATATGCAGCAAATCCCAAACCGTAGCCTATCTGCTCGATGCAGACGCAACTACCAATCAGCCAAATGTTGTCTGTAGGAACATAGCTTAGATAAACATACACAATATCAGGAAGAGTGATACATAATACCAATGGCCACAAACAACGTTTCAAGCCCCACTTTGATACGGCCCATCCACCAATGATTCCTCCTGCGAGGAGTCCTATCACACCAAGTGTGCCATAGACCAAGCCAAAATCGACTTTCGTCATTGCCAATCCGCCTTCCTCCACTCCACGCGTGAGGAACAGCGGAACGATTTTCGTCAGCAATCCTTCAGGCAAACGGAATAAGAGGATGAACAATAGGGCAGTGATAACATGTTGTTTCGTAGCAAATACTTTCAAAGTGTTCCAAAATTCAATGAGCTGAGTTCTTAACACGAATTTTTCATGTAACGGTGTCTCAACCTTTGGCAGGCTAATAGTATGATAAATTGCCAGCACAAACATTAAAATGCCAATGATGGCGAAGGTGATGGCCCATGCTATATTGTTTTGAACAGCTGAATCAGTTTGATTACCTAACAGTCCGTGACTCATCGCTCCTTGCAGCATCACCAATCCACCCTGTCCGATAACCATACCAATACGATAGAACGTATTGCGTACTCCCACATATAATTCCTGATCTTTTTCTTTCAATCCGATGATATAAAAGCCATCTGCGGATATATCGTGAGTAGCACTGGCAAAAGCAATGAGCATAAAGATCGCTAATGAACATTGAAGCCAATAGGATGTAGGAATCGTAAAACCCACCAAAGCAAGGGCTATGCCCATGAAGAACTGCATGGAAAGAATCCACCAACGTTTGGTCTTGAAATTATCAACAAAAGGACTCCAAAGCGGTTTAATGACCCAAGGCAAACCGAGCCAACCAGTATAAACGGTAATCTGCCCATCACTCAACCCGAAGTCTTTAAACATGATGACCGATATCAACATAACTGCTGAGAACGGAAGTGATTCCCCTAAATAAAGCGTCGGCACCCAAGTCCAAGGTTTATGTGTTAATCGTTTAAACATATTATTTGTAATTGTTTGTTGTTTCAATCGTTGAAGAGTTAATCATTGAGGAGCGAACTTGCCAAATACGATCCGGGATAGTAATGTTGCAAAATTTGCTTGTAACTATACCCTTGTTCTCCCATCACGGCTGCACCTATCTGACAAAGCCCGACTCCATGTCCCCACCCTGCTCCATGAATAATAAAACGATCGTAGTTCTTGTCAACCACGAAAGCCGAAGAAAATAGATGCGAATGCGACAAGACACGACGTATCTCCAATTCCTTTCCGATGACGAAACTCTTCTTTGTTCCGACAATCTGCAGACGATAGATTCGTCCGGATTTTCCTCGAGCGAGCGGAACAAGATTGATAATATCACCCAAGTCTTCTTTTAGATTGTGTGCAATGAGCTGAGTGAGTTCTTCTTGTGTATATTGTACAACCCATCGGTAGAAATCATCAGTTTCTTGGTCGTAATTATTTAGGATTTGTGAAAGAATCCTTTTGTTCTGAGTGTTGCAGAATGCATCAGGGGATGATAGAATCCATTGACGGGCATTCTCCTCTATGGTGAGGTCAGGCATATCGTGTTCGTCCGTACCGTCGTGTAATGCTTTTAGATAAGGTTTATCAAGATTTTCCCAACAGGTGCCGAACTCCTCTGACACGCCGCCACAACATTTGGAGAAGCGTGCATCACATATCTCGCCTTGATAATAAAGCACAATGCCACGAGTTGCTTCGACGGCTTGATGTACTTGTTCACTTGTTGCTTTCGTGATGCCTTGATAACGCTGACAGTGATCATCGGCGCAAACATCGAAAAGCGTATGGTCCTCGCGGTCGTACCAGCGGATGAGTTCTGCGTCGGTCTTTTGATAAGAGAAGAACGCATCGCGCGACTCCTGTTCCATTTGTTGGTGTTTCTCGATTTGCGCCATGAGCCAGCTACGAGAAATGACGGCATGCGCTTTAAGGAATTCAAGTGAAGCGGTGGCTTTCATTTCCGAGGAGATGACACTTTCGAGATATTCTTCCACGGGGAGAATATTGATGGCACAGAGTTGGCCTTCATCGACAATAAAATGCAACTTTCCACGGAACGTCTGCGTTTCCTTGCGTTCCCAATGGAATTCTTTGCCGATGGTGACTTCAAAAAGGGAAAAGGACGCATCGTCGGCTTGCGGTTCAAAAGTAAGCCGCTGATAAATGTTTCCTTTCCAAAGGATTCCACCTTCATCGTATTCCACTTCCTCCTGTCCTTCCACGCTCTCGCCTTTTGCGCTGTACTTTCCATTGAGCGTGAAGCGAATCTTGCTGGCATTCACGATACCCACTTTGACTTCCGGTTCGTTCATGCGCCACATGCTTTAATGATACTTTCTGCTTGTTCAGCAGTGATGCGATTGAAATCTTCAGCTCGTGGGACAATCATCAATCCCGCCATATCAAGTGCTCCCGGACTAATCATCATCTGTGCGTCGCCCTCGGCTTCGTAACAATCGGGACGATGTTTGGTGCGAGGAATGACAATGGAAACAAATTCGTCATCATCTTTCCATGTAAGGACATTCATGCGAGGCTCGATTTCTGACGATACGATAGGCAAACTATCGTACACATGGTGGAAACGGGTCATCATTTCATCCTTTGTCTTAGCGCGAATCTCGAAGTGCTTGCTGAGACAAGTCTTCGGAAGTTGTTCCTTCGGGCCTGCTTGGAAATGCATGTGATCGGGAGCCGATGCGCCACAGAGTGGACCATTATAGAAGAGGAACATACGGTCGAGTGTTTCTGCAAAATCGAGCATGTCACCATAATATGGCAGTATCTGTTGGGGAGCGTGCTGTCGCAACGGAATGGTGAAATGACGGCGAAGGATGGGGAACGGATTGATGAGCATCTGGAAACGATGGTTCATCGCAATGCCGTACTGAACGGCGGGGCGATTCGTATCGCAAAGAAAACACGGACGCTGGCTGATGGTTTCCTTATTGATTTTCGCACCTGTCGAAACGATTCTTGCAGGATTGTGCTGAATAGTAAAAGTCTTGCCTCCAATAGCGAACGATTTGGTTTGCACTGAGAGATTACGATAGCGCTGGCCCACTTCCGGCCAAGCTTTGAGTTGCTCTTCGAAGAATGTGTCGACATCCTCTTGCGTGGCGCTTCCTTGCCAAAAGCGATTGAGTTGCTGGCGGGCAGTTATCTCGAGAGTTCGCAACTGGTCCTTGTAGTAATTGTTTTGATTGACGCGCTCTGGCGAAAGGGCAGCGTCGGAATTTCCTTCCCACCGGCGACAGAGATAAACTACGTCGAAGATGCGACCGATCTTATATTTTCGAGAGAAAGCCAGTCCGAGGGCGTAATCCTCACCGTAACTAGTATTAGGCACGCCGATTTGTCGGAGCAACGGAGTATAAAATGCGCGAGGCGCACCAAGACCGTTGATGCGCAGGGCGTTATTACGCCCGTTGTCGGCTGTCCATTCCTTGTGGTCGATGATGCCAGGCGGCAGAGTGCGAAGATTGAAGTCGCACATGCGATACGAGCCGATGACCATAACGCAATGTTCTTCGTAGAATTTATCGACAATCATCTGGAGAGTTGACTCACGTGAATAGAGATCGTCGGAATCAAGTTGGATGGCGAAGCGTCCGCAACGCGGATCTTGAACGGCCATGTTCCAACAACCGCCGATGCCGAGGTCGTTGCGCTCGGGAATGATGTGAATGACGCGCGGATCATAATTGGCCAGACGGGCGATGATTTCGGTCGTACCATCGGTCGAATGATTGTCGACAATGATGATATTGTAGTTGAATCGAGTCTTCTGCGACATGGCCGACATGATGGCATCCTCAATGGTTTTCTTACGGTTTTTCACCGGAATGATGACCGATGCCTCGACGGGGAACGTACTGCTGCCCGTTGCGATATCGGTAACATCGGCGGGCGATACGTACGCATCGATTTGCCGCAAATGTTCGGTGCAGACCTGTTCCATTTCTTCTTGCACTTCACGATTGCGTGGATCTACGTAGTCGAACTGTCGCTCGCCGCTCTTACGCAAATCGGTCTCATCCTCAGTGTAGAGATATTCATTTATATAATATATAGGTGTGGTCTGTCGGCTGACGAAAAGCGTAAGCTCATACAGTGCGGCAGCTTTCCAACGGTTTTCTCCATATTGTTCGGCCCATGATTTCAAATGAGAAGTACGGACAAAACGCAGTGAACCGAAGTCGAAATCGTTTCGTACACTTCCCTTCTGGTAGGCAATGACAGGAGCCTTGGTCTGTTCGCCATCGCGCATTGCATAGTGGTCACTATAGAGCATGCCAGCGTTCATTGTATCGGCAATGGAAAGTACGCGGTCAATAGCACCGTAACCAATCGTCACTGGTTCCCACTTACCGTAGATTGCTACAAAATCGGCCTTGGCAACGAGCGCCATCTGTCGCAAGGTAGCTGAACTTTCGAGCGTGTCGATGAACAACATGCTGCAACCTTCAATCTGCGGAAGTGTTGCATCGTGTGCCAGCAGGAATATTTGGTTTACTTGGGATGACGAGCGGAACTGCGCTATGTTTTGCCTCGCAATTGCCTCGTCGCTGTAGGGAATAAAACAATCAATCGTTTTCATGCTGCAAAAATACAAAATAATTCAGAAAGTATCACGATGTTTCGCAAATAATTTGTATTTTTGTGCGAAATTATACACGAAGAATACAAAATGAACGAATTCGGTTCGTGGCTTACCCGACAATTGGGATTCAAAGCCCAGAAAATCAGTATCAACGCAGGCTTCACCTGTCCCAATCGTGACGGACGAGTGGGCACTGGCGGTTGCACGTATTGCAACAACCAGACGTTCAATCCCGATTACTGTCAAACCGACCGTTCCATCCGCCAGCAGCTTGAAGAGGGCAAGTTTTTTTTCGGACGGAAATATCCAGAAATGCGCTACCTCGCCTATTTCCAAGCCTATACAAATACATACGCCGACCTTGACACATTACGCAACAAATATGAAGAGGCATTGGACGTCGATGATATCGTGGGACTGGTCATCGGCACACGGCCCGACTGTATGCCGGCAGAATTGCTCGACTATCTCGCCGACTTGAATCGCCACACGTTCATTCTGGTGGAATATGGCATCGAAAGCGTGTACGACCGCACTTTGCAACGCATCAACCGCGGTCACGACTTTGCTTGTACTCGTCAGGCCATCGAGGCGACAGCGGCACGCGGAATCCGAGTCGGCGGACATATTATCATGGGACTGCCCGGGGAGACGAAAGCCGATATGCTGGCCGAGGCCGACATTCTCTCGGACCTACCACTCACCACACTCAAACTCCATCAGCTGCAACTCATCAAGGGAACGCGGATGGCTGAAGAATATGCCGATTGCCCAGAAGATTTCATTCGCTTCACGGCGGAGGAATATGCCGACCTTGTTGTTGAATTCATCCGTCGTTCACGTCCCGACCTCGTCTTCGAGCGGTTCGTGAGCCAGTCACCGCCACAATTATTAGCCGAACCTGGTTGGGGACTGAAGAATTATGAATTCATGGAGTTGGTGAAGCGCCGCATTGAAGAGCCTCACCATAGGTAAGTCATTGTCTGCGCACAATTTCTTCTTGCAGCTGCATAGCGCCATTGTTGACTGCACAATTTCTTCCTGCAGCTGCATAGGCACGTTGCTGACCACGCAATTTCTTCTTGCAGCTGCATGAGCTCATTGCGGCTCGGTAATTTCTTCCTGCTCTTCGCTGAACTCATTTCCGCTCGGAAATGATGGCCAATTCAAAAAAAATGACTAACTTTGCAGCCGAAATTAGAAAACGAAGCATGATACAGAAGAATTTACATGTCACAACACCCTTCAAATTCGAGGCTGGCGGCGAACTGCCTGAAATCGACATCTGCTACCACGTGTCGGGCGAATACACAACCGACAAGAAAGTGGTGTGGATTTGTCACGCGCTGACAGCCAATTCCGATGCAGAGGAATGGTGGCCCGACCTCGTAGGTCCAGGGTGTGCCATCAATACCGACAAATATTTCGTATGTTGCGTCAACATGCTTGGCTCGTGCTACGGATCGAGCGGACCTTCGTCCATCAATCCCCGTACCCGCAAACCCTACATGCTGTCGTTTCCGCCCGTGACGGTGCGCGACATCATCAACGCCTCCATTCTCGTACGCCGACATCTCGGCGTCACAACCATCGACCTGCTTGTAGGTGCCAGCATAGGCGGATTCCAGGCTTTGGAATGGAGCATCATGGAACCGAAAGTAATCCGTAACGCCATATTCATTGCCACCTGCGCCCGAATGAACGCATGGTGCGGTGCCACGCTCGCGGCACAACGTATGGCCCTCGAAGCTGACCCGACATTCCTTGCAGAACGCTCGCTCAAAGGCGGACGAACAGGACTGAAATGCGCCCGTGCGCAGGGACTGATCACCTACCGCACCTACGACAGTTTCGTACTCACGCAGTCGGAGCGCAACGAAGACAGTATCTTCCCCGAACGCGTCGAATCGTACGAACAATATCAGGGCGAGAAACTCGTAAAACGCTTCGATGCCTATTCTTATTATAGCGTGGCAAAATCAGCCGAAAGCCACAACGTAGGCCGATTCCGTGGCGGTGTGGAGAAAGCACTTGGCAGCATCAAAGCCCACTCGATGGTCGTCAGCATCAACACCGACCTGCTCTTTCCGCCCAAAGAAATGGAGCTATGGGCGCAGTTCATCCCTGACGCCGAATATCACGAAATCACATCGCTCTATGGCCACGACGGTTTCCTGCTGGAATGGAAACAATTAAAAGACCTTATGGCACCATACCTGCCATAAGGTCCTTCCTATCTTTTAATCACTTTATTCCGTTATCATGTCATGAGGGTTATTGGCGTTTCGCTTCCTCCCACAGCGCATCCATCTCTTCGAGCGTCATGTCTTTAAGAGCGCGTCCCTGTTCTTTCGCCCGCTGCTCCACGTAGTTGAAACGGCTGATGAATTTCTGGTTCGTCAACTCGAGCGCCGTGTCGGGCGTAATGTGATAAAGTCGGGCGGCATTGATGAGCGCAAACATGATGTCGCCAAACTCACGCGTAGCCTTATCGCGATCCATGCTCGCTACTTCGGTTTCGAACTCCGCAATTTCCTCCTTCACCTTCGGCCACACGTCCTCGCGATTGTGCCAATCGAACCCCACGTTGCTCGCCTTCTCTTGAATGCGTTCGGCCTTAATAACCGATGGTAGTGCCGTCGGCACTCCGCTCAGCACGGTCTTATTGCCGTCCTTCTCCTTCGTCTTCAGTTGCTCCCAATTCTGCAACACCTGTTCCGTACCATCTACCTTCACTTCACCATAAACATGCGGATGGCGGAAGATGAGTTTATCGCAGAGTTTGTTGCAGACGTCGGCAATGTCGAACTCACCCTTCTCGCTGCCAATCTTAGCATAAAACACGATGTGCAGCAGCACGTCGCCCAATTCTTTGCAGATGTTCACATTATCCTCGTTCAGCAGTGCTTCGCACAGCTCGTATGTCTCCTCTATTGTGTTAGGTCGCAAACTCTGGTTCGTTTGCTTCCTGTCCCACGGACATTTCTCACGCAAAGTGTCCATCACATCGAGCAACCGTCCGAAAGCTTGTAATTGTTCTTCTCTTGTATGCATATTGTTTTATTTATTTGTCTTATGAGGCTTATGAAACTTATTGGTTCATCAACTGCATCAAATGCACCGCCACAAGTGCAGCCGTTTCCGTCCGCAATCGGCTCTTGCCTAAACTCACCGACCGAAATCCCGCAGCTTCAGCCTCTTGTACCTCATCAATGCTGAAATCTCCTTCCGGACCAATCATTACCACAGCATCCTCCCCACTCACCAATTGGTCTTTGAGCAGAGGAAGGTTGTCTTCGTAGCAATGACAGATGAATTTCTGACCAGAGAACGGACGCTTGATAAATTCGCTAAACGGCATCATGGCGTTAAGATGAGGTAGCTCGGCCTTGCGGCTCTGCTTCATCGCTGCAACCATAATCTTCTCTATACGCTCGTTCTTCACTATCCTGCGCTCCGAGAATCGGCAGTCGAGGAAAGTAAGCTCGTCGAATCCTATCTCCGTTGCTTTTTCTGCAAACCATTCCGTACGGTCCATGTTCTTCGTCGCCCCCATCGCCAAGTGCAGGTGCGCCTTCCACTGACGCAGCTGCGGCATCGTTTCCACAATGCGATAGCCGCATCGATGCTTCGACGCCTCCGTAATCTCCGCACGATAGAAAGTTCCTCGACCGTCCATCAGGAACAATTCGTCGCCTTCTATCATACGAAGCACGCGAACAGCATGAGCAGCTTCCTCTTCAGGCAACAATCCCGTCTGCGGCTCAGGCGTATAGAAGAACCGGACTTCCTTCATAGTTCCACGTCTAAAAACTTATTGAACAAATCAATAGCTTGCTGAGCCACGTCGTCCTGAATCTCAGTACGTTCAGAAAACTGACTCACCACGCGCTTGGTCACACCTTGCGATGCCGTGCCCACAGAAATATAAACCGTCCCGACAGGATCGGCTTCCGTTCCGCCCGTCGGACCTGCGTAGCCTGTAATAGCGATGGCATAATCGGCAGCGCATACTTTGCAGGCAGAAATCCGCATGGCATCGGCTGTCTCGCGACTCACCACTCCATATTTATCTATAATATCAGCATCCACTTGCAGCACAGTTTCCTTTATCTCGGTCTGATATGAAACGATGCCGCCGCGGAAATATTCCGAACTGCCTGGCATACTGGTGATAAGTGCGGCGATACGTCCGCCCGTACAGCTCTCAGCCGTACACAGCGATTTACCCGATGCGAGCAAACGCTGGTGCATTGATGTCACAGAATTCATGGTCTTGATATTTAAAGTAACCGGCGATGCCAATCATCGCAGCATTGTCGGTCGTATAACTGAATTTCGGAATATAAATAGTCCATCCGTATCGTTGTGCATGGTCGCGGAAAGCATTTCGCAAACCGTTGTTCGCACTTACGCCACCTGCCACAGCCACATGAGTGATGCCTGTGTCCTTCACCGCCATTCGCAGTTTTTTCATCAATATATCGACAACGGTTCGCTCCAACGATGCAGCAAGATCTTCTTTGTGGTGCTCAATGAAATCAGGATCATCCTTCAACCAATCACGAAGAGAGTAGAGGAATGAGGTCTTCAGTCCCGAGAAACTATAGTCATAGCCAGGGATGTTGGGCTTGGCAAACTGATAAGCATCGGGATTTCCTTGACGTGCCAAGCAGTCGATAATCGGTCCACCTGGATAACCAAGGCCCATCACCTTCGAGCATTTGTCGATGGCTTCACCCGCTGCATCGTCGATAGTTTGCCCCATGATTTCCATATCGTTGTAAGCCTTTACTTTAATAATCTGACTATTGCCACCGCTTACCAGTAGACACAAGAACGGGAACGGCGGAGCGGTCTCGTCACCCTGCTCTTTAATGAAATGTGCGAGGACATGACCTTGCAAGTGGTTCACTTCAACCAATGGTATGCCAAGCGCAAGTGCCAACCCCTTTGCGAAATTTACGCCCACCAACAGACTACCCATCAATCCAGGACCACGCGTAAAAGCAATGGCAGTGAGCTGTTCCTTCTCCACTCCTGCTCGTTTTAAGGCTGCGTCGACTACAGGAACGATGTTCTGCTCGTGTGCACGGCTTGCCAACTCGGGCACTACGCCCCCATATTGTTCATGCACAGCCTGACTAGCCGTAACATTCGACAACAGCAGTCCATCACGCAACACTGCCGCCGACGTATCGTCGCACGATGATTCTATAGCTAAAATATATACCATTTACGATTTTAATATGTCAATATTTCCAAACCGTCTTCAGTCATCAAGAATGTATGCTCCCACTGCGCTGAATCGCTGTAGTCCTCGGTGTAAACGGTCCAACCGTCATCCTCATCCACCACTACCTCCCAATCACCGGCATTGACCATCGGTTCAATCGTAAACACCATGCCGGGCACAAGCAACATGCCACTACCCTTTTTGCCGTAATGTTCGACATCGGGATCTTCATGGAAAGCGTTACCGACACCATGTCCGCACAAATCACGGACGATGGTAAAACCGTTCTTATGAGCATGCTTTGCAATAGCATTACCCATGTCGCCAACAAAGGTATAGGGCTTGCAAACTTCTGCGCCGATTTCAAGACATTCCTTCGCTACTCGCACAAGGCGTTCACGCTCCTCACTCGTCTTGCCGATGATGAACATGCGGCTGGCATCAGCGAAGTAACCGTCGAGGATGGTTGTCACATCCACGTTCACGATGTCGCCTACTTCCAACACTTCATCTTCGCTCGGAATTCCATGACACACTACGTCGTTCCTAGACACACACACACTCTTGGGAAATCCCTCGTAATTGAGCGGAGCAGGGATGCCACCATGCGCCGTCGTGAAATCATAGACAATGCGGTCGATTTCTGCAGTTGTCATTCCCTCGTGAATTTTCTCCGTTACATGATCGAGCAATGCTGTATTGAGTTTGCCTGCTCGACGGATACCTTCAATTTGTTCGGGCGTCTTGATGAGTTCGCGGCTGGGACACAATTTTCCTTTGTTCTGAAACCAGAGAATGCGTTTGTCCATTTCCGTTAAAGGTTGTCCCTTCAACGGATGCCAATTCCTTGGGTTTTTATTGAATATACTCATACAATCGTTTAAACGGATGCAAAGTTACAAAAAAGAATACAAATACAGGTAGGAATTATGTCAAAAAATGTAATTCTGCAGTTTTTCCAGTTCCTCGTCGGTAAAGATGGTAGTCGCGCGAAGCTGTTCCAAGTCAGTAATAGGCCCGTAAAGACGCTGGTAGTTGCTGATGGCTTTTGCTTTTTCGTAGCCGATATAAGGGTGACGAGACATCTCAGAGAAAGACAGGTCGCTGATTCGGAAATGTCGAATTTGAGTAGTGTCGACAGTAAACCATTGGAGCATTGTGGGTTCTACGTAGCGTACTTCAAGGAGTTGCTCCACAGTGTAGAAACCACCTAACTTATCGCGGCGCTCCACAATCCATCGGGCGATATTCGAGCCGATGCCGGGAATACGTTGAAGAAGTGTGGTATCAGCCGAATTAAGGTCAACAATCGTGAGGTTGGAGAATTTTGTAGGTCGAGAAGATTCAGAATAATCGGAATAATTGGAATGTTCTGAGTATTGATAAGAACGATAAGGATTATTTTTCTTATTGGACTTATAAGACTTATAAGGTTTATAGGTTCTATACTCCTTATAGTTCTTAGAAACCTTCAAACCTTTAAAAATTTCTTGTGGCAGCAGAGGTGCTTGCACCATCGACTGCTCTCGTTGGCCAAAAAGTACAATGCCGACAACGATGCAACATGCAATGATGGCGAGCACTATGACTGCTCTTCTGTCCGCTTTAGAATACCCCATAACCTTGTCTTATACTTACAATTTGTCTACAACTGTCACCACTTTTGCTGCAAGAGACATGAAAGCGATACCTTCAGGTGTGGATGGTTGGAGAACGGGAGGAAGTCCAGCATCAGCGTTCTCACAAATGTTTTGAACCAATGGAATCTGTGCGAGAAGGGGCACGTTGAGTTCGTCAGCAAGTTGTTTACAACCTTCGCGGCCGAAAATGTAGTAGCGGTTTTCAGGGAGTTCGGCAGGAGTAAACCAAGCCATGTTCTCTACAAGGCCGAGGATAGGCACAGCGACTTTCTCATTCTGGTACATGTTGATACCTTTGCGTGCATCGGCAAGTGCAACTTGTTGTGGGGTACTGACAATTACAGCGCCAGTGATGTTCAGCAATTGGATGAGTGAGAGATGGATGTCGCTGGTACCTGGCGGAGTGTCAAGTACAAGGTAGTCGAGTTCTCCCCAATTTGCTTCAGTGATAAGTTGCTTTAGTGCGTTGCAAGCCATACCGCCACGCCAAAGTGTGGCTTGATTAGGATTGACAAAGAAGCCGATAGAAAGAAGTTTCACACCATATTGCTCAACGGGTTCGATGAGGTCACGGCCATCGATATTGACAGCGTACGGTCGAGCATCTTCCACTTGAAACATCTTGGGCATAGATGGGCCGAAGATATCTGTGTCAAGAAGCCCGACACGGTGGCCAAGTTTTGCGAGACCTATAGCGAGATTGGCAGCAATAGTGGATTTACCTACCCCACCCTTGCCTGAGGATACTGCAATGATATTCCGTACGTCAGGAAGGATTGGAGGCTCATCGGCAGCTTGGGGCTGGGATGCAATAAATTTTGTATTGACAGTGACGTTAGCATCAGAACTGACGAAAGTATGGATAGCGGTTTCGGCAGCTTTAACGACGGACTTGCTGAAAGGGTCGGGGTCTTTGGGGAAGATGATAGAAAAAGAAACATTCATGCCGTCGATGCGGAGGTCGTCTTCAATCATTTCGGCTTCGATGAGGTTACGGCCGTTGCCTGGATAGCGCACGGTTGCAAGCGCATCGGTGATGAGTTTAGGATATAGTGTCATAATATTGGGTTATTTGCGGGTTTTGACAGTGGTTTTTACTTCGTGATCGTACGAACGATACTCATCGATGGGGATTTCGACATCTGGTTCTGCCAGTGAACCTTCGTGAGGTAGACGGAAACGGATATACTTAATGGAAAGACCACGATCGAGCCACATTGATTCATAATATGTTTTGATTTTCGTAAGAGCGGAACCCTCACGCATGGGATCCGCATAGAGATCTTCTGTGAAATCCTCGATAGGGAGGCCATTTGCTTCAGCAATCAGGCGGGTATATGTGGCCATGAAGTTCGAATCGGTCTTCAGGTGGATAATGCCGCCATCAATCAGGAAACGGCGGTAGCGAGTTATAAAGTAAGTGGAAGTCAGACGTTTAGTGGGCTTCTTCATCTGCGGGTCGCTGAAGGTGAGCCACAATTCGCTAACTTCATTGGGGCCGAACATCTCGTGGATGAATTCGATATTCGTCCGAAGGAAGGCGGCATTCGTCAATCCTTCCGTTTGTGCTTGCTGAGCACCGTGCCACATACGTGAGCCTTTGATGTCAACACCAATGAAATTGCAATCGGGGAATTCGCGAGCAAGTCCGACGGTATATTCACCACGTCCACAGCCAAGTTCGAGCACAATGGGGTTCTGGTTATGAAAGAAATCACTCCCCCATTTGCCTTTCAAGTCGAATCCTTCTTTCTGCAGCTTCCAGTATGGACATTCCACCACGAGCGGATTGGCTGCCATGTCGGCAAACTTCGCTAATTTTCCTTTTCCCATATACTATTCCATTAAAATTACTGCAAAGTTACAAAAAAAGTGAAAAGTGAAAAGTGAAAAGTGA
>JAGAAL010000056.1 GCA_017615245.1 Bacteroidaceae bacterium | reverse complement strand
GTTATGGTTAAGTAAAAAAACGGCGCACAGTGTTGTGCGCCTTTTTTAGTTGATAGTTGAGTGTGTAGAGTTTAGAGTAGTTGAAAAAGTGTAGGGTGCAACGTAGGTAGCAAAAAACAACGCCGTTGTTTCGACCGAATAACGGCGTAGGAATGTCAAAACAACGGCGTTATTTTTTTATTGCTGTCTGTAAACAATAACTTCAAAAAACCTTTGCTTTGCAAAGAAAAAACGACTTCACTCTCAAATTATTCAACTACACTAAACTCTACACACTCAACACTAAACTAAAAATCACTCCCAACAATCGATTTCGTGCTCGAGTTCCGGCAGCTGACTGCGATGGAACTCAGGTTCTTTGATGCCTGCTCGCTTCTGCTGACGATAATCGTCGAGAAGGCGGAAGGCATAACGGCCCAAAAGAATGATGGCAACGAGGTTGCACGCGGTGAGGAACGCCATAAAGAAATCGACAATGTTCCAAACGAGTTCGAAACTGGCTAATGCTCCGAACATCACCATCACACCACCCGAAAGGATACGATATATAGTCATAACCTTCGTATTCGATGTGATGAAACGGATGTTGGCTTCACCATAGTAATAGTTGCCGATAATGCTGGAGAAGGCGAAGAGGAAGATGGCGATGGCGATGAACACGGGACCGACGGAGCCGACTTCGGACTGCAGGGCAGACTGTGTGAGGGCAATGCCATTGAGTTCGGGTACTTCGTACAGGCCGCTGATGAGAATGATGAATGCGGTGCAGGAACAAACAAGAAGCGTGTCGGTGAAGACGCCAAGTGCCTGTATCAGTCCTTGCTTCACAGGATGGCTGGTGGTAGCTGTAGCTGCAACATTCGGTGCACTACCCTCACCTGCCTCATTGGAGAAGAGACCACGCTTCACTCCGTTCATAATGGCAGCTCCGATACCGCCGCCTGCAATCTGCTGGATGCCGAATGCATCGAGTACAATTACCTTAAAGACATGTGGTATCTGTTCGATGTTCATCACAATGATGAAGATGGCCAGCACCACATAGCCAACTGCCATGACGGGCACCAGAACCGCACTGACCTGAGCAATACGCTGGATGCCTCCGAAGACGATGAACAATGCCGTCAGGGCTAAGAAAATACCAACCCATAGGGGTGACCACCCGAAGGCTTCCTGCATGGCACCACAGATGGTGCTTGCCTGTACGGAGTTGTTTGACAAACCGAACTGAAGGGTGATGAGGATAGCGAACAGCACTGCCATCCAACGCAGATGCAAACCACGCTGTATGTAGTAGGCAGGACCACCGATGAACGAATCCTTATGCTTCTGTTTGAACAGCTGAGCGAGCGTCGATTCGACGAAGGCAGTAGCCGAACCGAAGAGGGCGATAATCCACATCCAGAACACAGCACCTGGACCTCCGATGGCGATGGCTGTAGCTACTCCGGCAAGGTTGCCAGTACCCACACGGGTAGCAACAGAGACTGCAAATGCCTGGAACGACGAAATATGCTTACTCTTCATCCCTGTTCGTTGTTCCTTTGTCTGTTCATCCACTGTGCTCACTGCCGACTCGGTGAGCAGACGCAGCATCTCGCCTACCATACGGAACTGCACAAACCGTGTGCGCCACGTAAACCACAATCCGCAACCGACCAGCACACCAATCAGCACATACGTCCAGATGGCATCATTCACTTGGGTAATCCATTCGTTGAGTTCGTTCATATCACTATCATTTGTTTGCAAAGTTAGTAAAAATTGAAGAATTGAAGAATTATAAAAATGAAAAAAATACAAAACCCTTTGCTTTGCAAAGAAAAACCTTGAAAACCGTATTAACAAATACAATAAAAAAACTTCTTCGGATTGACATCTCGTTCCTCGATACTGTGTCTGCTGCAGATATTGTTTAATTATAAGCAAGCTTCCATCATCCACTCTCAGCAACATCCACTCAGCATTACATACTCATATGCAACAGCTCGAAGAGATGGAGTGCATGAAAGGCTTTTTTATTGTATTTGTTAATATGGTTTTTAGGGTTTTCTAAGTTTTTTGGCTGTTTTATTGCTTCTATTTTAAAACTTTTTACTAACTTTGCAGTCCAAATGAGACTTGTGAGGTATGAAAGTATTGTTAATTAACGGTAGCCCGAGAGAGAACGGCAACACGTTCACCGCACTGAGCGAGGTGGCAAAGACACTGAATGCTGAGGGTGTGGAAACGGAGATTGTGAGCATCGGCAAGAAAGCTGTGCAGGGGTGCATTGCTTGTGGTATGTGCAGCCGACTGGGTAAGTGTACGTTCAACGACGACCTATATTACAAGATATGGCGTGCGGTGAAGGACGGCATTGACGGACTGGTTGTTGGCTCGCCCGTTTATTACGGAGGTCCTAACGGTTCACTCTGTGCCCTACTCGACCGTGTGTTCTACTCCTTAGGCAAGCAATTGCAATACAAGCCTGGTGCCAGTGTGGTGGTGTGCCGCCGTGGTGGTGCCAGTGCAGCGTTCGACCGACTGAACAAGTACTTCACGATGTTGAATATGCCTCTGGTCAGTTCGCAGTACTGGAACCTGGCGTACGGACAGACACCCGGACAGGCTGCACAGGACGAGGAGGGTATGCAAACCATGCGTACGCTGGGACGCAACATGGCGTGGATGATGCGCAAACTGAATGAAGGCGACACCACGTTACCAGAGCAGGAACAGCGGGTGTGGACAAATTTCATACGTTAGCTGCGCTACGAAAACGAAAACGCTTTTTAGTTGAGAGTTGAGAGTGTAGTGTGTAGAGTAGTTGAAAAAGTTAACAGGTGAGAGTAAATGGTTATAGGTTATTGGAACTCATAACTCAAAACTATCCACGACTCTAAACTGTAAACTATAAACTGTAAACAAATATGGGGTTGACATGGATTTGACAGCAAGCCGAGGTGGTAGGTAAGCATGCAGAGCGTTGTTGGGTGGCTCTTTAATCCCATCTTTCGTAAATTTTATCTGGCAACTATTCTTATGCTCTCGCAGCTTGATCGAAGTATAGTAGATCGCTTTATTCCTTAGTTAGACTAGGGAACGAGACATCGCCCTGAAAGCCCCCTTCCTGAGGCGTTTAGACAAGCGGTGCGGTAAATTCGGGAATAGTTTGAGGTGGCCTCGCACCTCTTACGAAACTTTAGAGGATAAGGGTGTGATTGGATGGTTCAGGTCAGGTCACATCACGAAAAACAAAACTGAACTAAGCATGTAGAAAGCTTATGGTCTCCTTGTTTGGACGAGGGTTCGATTCCCTCCAGCTCCACAAAAATACTGGCTCACAAGCCAGTTTTTTTGTGCAGCTTCCGGGAATCATCCGTTTTTATGGTTTTATTTAATTATCTTGCTTTTGATATCAAAACTTTTTTGTATTTTTGCACTCCAAACGCATGCAGATGACAATTCTTAACCATACATATCGGTGCATTATAGTCGTCCTCATGCTTGTATGCCTTATGGGCTGCAAGCAGGAGAAGCCGCGTGAGTTGGGTGTGTTTCGTACTCCCAACGCAACGGAAAGTCTCGACCTCGATGGCATTCAGGCGAATGGCGAACTCATTGTCCTTACCCTCTATGGCGCCCAGAGCTATTTCGAGTTCTATGGCGAGGGGTATGGTACGCTGTTCAAACTGGCAGATGCATACGCCAGTAGCATCGGGTGTACGGTTCGTGTAGATGTGATGCGTTCAGAAGCCGAACTGAAGCAGCACCTGTTGGCAGGTGATGGGGACATCGTGACCTATGGCATGCCTGTCAGTGATTCGTTGCAACATGAATTCCTGCTCTGCGGTCAGCAAGAACTGACACACTTCATCGACAGCCTAAAACCGATCGCATGGCTGGTGCGTCAGGATGCCCCTCTGTTGGCAAAATCGGTAAACCAGTGGATGGAAGCCAACCATCAGCATTTTAAGGAGATGACTTCGTTGCGACTGACCGATAACTCAGGCCGTGTCTATACCCCACGCCGTCGTACCTATAGTCCGATTCTCAATCGAGCCAAAGGTCAGATCTCACAGTACGACCACCTGTTCCGCAAGTATTCCACCCACTGCAACTGGGATTGGAAACTGCTCGCTGCACAAGCTTATCAGGAGAGTGCATTCGATCCCAATGCCGTGTCCTATATGGGTGCGTTGGGACTGATGCAACTCATGCCCTCCACTGCCCGTAGCATGGGAGTAAGTATCTCGCAGGCATTCGATCCGGAGACTAACCTTAGAGGGGCAGTAAAGCTCATCAACAAACTCAACGATCACTATCGTTCCATCAGCGATAGTCACGAGCGGCTCAAATTCATCCTTGCAGCCTATAATGCAGGATCGGGACATATTGATGATGCACGGAACTTAGCACGTAAGTACGGACGTGATCCCGATCTGTGGAATGGCAATGTAGATCAGTGTGTGCTCCATCTCAGCGAAGCCCGCTACTTCAACGACGAGGTCGTAAAGTGTGGCTATATGCGTGGTACCGAAACCTACCACTATGTGTATAATATCATGGATCGCTGGAATGAATATCGGAAAGTGAAGTAATATTTAGTTTTAGTTCTTAGACTTTAGACAAATTAAAAAGGAAAAATCATGGGTAATCGTTCAAAAGCAAATCATACACGGGGACTGCTCGCACTCTCTCCCCTCTTCGTGTTCCTGTGCCTATATTTAGTGACGAGCATCATTGTACAGGACTTCTACAAGGTGCCCATCATTGTGGCATTTCTTATCTCGTCGGTCTATGCCATCGCCATCACGAAAGGAGGCATTAACCACCGCATTCAGATTTTCTCGAAGAGTGCGGGGAGTAAGAACATGATGCTGATGCTATGGATCTTCATCCTGGCCGGTGCCTTTGCTGGTGCAGCGAAAGCGATGGGTGCGGTCGATGCAACAGTGAACATGGCACTGGTAGTCCTACCCCACTCCATGATTCTCGCAGGTATCTTCCTTGCCGCCTGTTTCATCTCATTGGCCATCGGAACCTCAGTAGGTACGATTGCCGCCCTGACTCCTGTCGCTGCAGGTATCGCCACACAGTCGGACACCAACATGGCGCTCATCATCGGCATCGTGGTAGGAGGTGCCTTCTTCGGAGATAACCTTTCGTTCATCAGCGATACCACCATCGTGGCCACCCAGACGCAGCAATGCAAGATGAACGATAAGTTCAAGGTGAACTCGAAGATTGTGTTTCCCATCGCTATCATCATGCTTATCATCTACGCTGTGATGGGACGTGACATCGAAGCACCTACGGGTCTGCAACCCATCGATTTCGTTAAAGTGATTCCCTATCTCGTCGTCATCGTGACGGCAGTCTGCGGTATAAATGTCCTGCTGGTACTCACCATCGGTACCATCGTAGCAGGCATTATCGGTATCGCTGGTGGGGCATACGATGTATTCGGGTGGTTCAGCAGTATGGCAGACGGTATGATGGGTATGAGCGAACTTATCATCATGACTCTCTTAGCCAGCGGCATGTTGGCTATGATACGTTATAACGGCGGCATCGACTACATTATCGAACGCCTCACAAAGAACATCCGTGGTCAGCGTGGTGCGGAATACTGCATCGCCACACTCGTGTGTTTGGTCAACATCTGTACGGCAAACAACACCGTTGCCATCATCACCACAGGCGGTATAGCACACGACATATCCCACAAGTTCGGACTTGACAACCGCAAGGTGGCAAGCATCCTCGACACCATGTCGTGCTTCACGCAAGGTCTGTTACCTTACGGTGCACAAGTATTGATTGCAACGGGATTAGCCAACGAATGCCAGAACCTTACTGCCATCACCCCCATCGACATCGTACAGTATCTCTACTACCCGATGGCACTCGGCGTGGCTGTCTTGTTCTGCATCGCGATTCGATATCCAAAGCTCAAAGTAACTTCATGATGTCGCGCAAGGAAGTGACTTCATAGTTGACGGGGTGCGGAGCCGGATAAGCAGGAAAACGATTGAAATATAGCACATCCAGCCCTGCACGTTTGGCACCCATGATATCAGTATCGAAGTTATCACCTATCATGAGCGTACTTTCGGGTTTCGCTCCCGAAATCTTGAACGCATAATCGAAGAATTGCGGCGACGGTTTGTTGGCACCGGCATCCTCGCTCAGAATCACGGTCGTGAAATAGTCCTTCAGTCCGCAAGCGTTTAGTTTCTTATATTGTACTTCATGGAAACCGTTGCTACACATGTGCATTCTGTAGCCCTTCTCCTTGAGGTAATCCATCAGTTCATGGGCACCATCCACCACCCCAGGTTTATCAGCACACAAGCCAAGGAACTTATCACTGATACTCAGACAGAGGTCTACCGTCACATTCAATCCCTGCCCTACACTCAGCGGACGGCGGAAACGTTCCACAATCAGATAATCTCTGTCTATCTCTCCCTTTGCGTACTGACCCCAAAGGTCGATGTTCGCCTGCCAATAAGCATCGTAGAACACCTTCGAATTATCAAAATAACGATTCAGTTGAAACGCCTCATAAATCTCTGTGAGGGCAATGACTGCATTGCCATGCGTATCGTACAACGTGTCGTCAAAATCAATAAACAGGTTTGTGTAGTTTTTAGACATTAGTTTTTAGACATTAGTTTTTAGACATTAGTTTTTAGACATTAGTTTTTAGACATTAGTTTTTAGTTCTTAGACTTTAGTTTTTAGACTTTAGTTCTATTGAATGAGCTAGGGCATTAAGCATTTTACCCATTTCTTCCGTTTGTGTAAGGACATTTTCTTTTTGGCTTGAGTCAATATAACTGAGCCGTTCGCATATTTCTATCTGGGTTTCCAACTCCCACAGCGAACCACGAGCAATAGACAAAAAGTTTACAAATTCTTTATCAGAATTACGCCCCTGCCCCTCAGCAATGTTTGAGGGGATGGATACAGCAGATCTGCGCAGTTGATCAGACAACGCGTACGTTTCTTCACGAGGAAGGTATTTGATAATACTATATATCTCCACCGTTAAGTCCATTGCTTTTTGCCAAACTTTTAATTGTCTAAAATCACTTGATTTCATACCGCTAATAACTTACAACTAACAACTAACAACTTTTCTTCGGTTCTACATGAATGGTCACGTGTGTTTTCCCTCCAAACCGCTGTTTCAGCTTGCGTTCGATGGCTGTGGCCCGTTCGTGCGACTCATGGAGCGACAGGTTGCCATCCATACGGATGTGTGTCTCGATGGCAATCCTGTTGCCGATACGGCGTGTACGCAAGTTGTGAGGCTCGGTTACATCGGGAAACTCCATGATGATACGCTCTATCTCACGCTCCGTCTCTTCAGGCAGCGAACAGTCGGTCAGCTCACCTACACTTGTCTTCAGCAACTCAATTGCCACCTTCACCAGCATGAGACCCACCAGCATCGAAGCAATCGGGTCGAGAATGGTCCAACGGTCGCCCAGCCAAATAGCACCACCGATTCCTACTGCCGTAGCAATGGATGAGAGGGCATCGCTCCTGTGATGCCACGCATTGGCCATCATGGCTTGGGAATTGAGGGTTTTGGCACGTGCGATGGTATAGTGGTACAGCAGTTCCTTCACCACAATCGAAATCAATGCAGCCCATAGAGCCAACATATCGGGTGCCGGCAGTTGCTCGCCATTCATCCAGTCAATCAGTTTGACGCCTCCTGAGAACATGATGCCCGTCGCTGCCGCAATCAATGCCAAACCGATGAGGAACGATGCGATTGTCTCGAACTTACCATGCCCATAGTCGTGCGACTCATCCTGAGGCTTTGCGCTCACATGCACAAAAGCCAACACCACGATGTCGGTCAGGAAGTCTGACAACGAATGCACAGCATCGGCCACCATTGCCGAACTATGACCCAAGAAGCCAGCAATGAACTTGAACGTCAACAGCACCACATTTCCGATACTGCCCACGATGGTCACCTTATATATTTCTCGTGCGCGTCCCATATCGCTGCAAAATTAATAAATTATTTTCAATCGCGATGCATATCAATACAAAAAGTGCCGAAAGCATCTGCTTTCAGCACCTTTTTCCTAATTTCGCTGTTATTTTATTTGAAGATTAACTGTGCGAACTCATAGAGACTGCGACGCCATGTATGCCATTCGTGGGCAGTTCCTTCAGAGATGTAACCTACAGCATTCATGCCATTCTTCTTAAGGTTCTCGGCAGCTTCCATTACTCTGGGGTTCTCCTTGCTTCCGCAACTCATAAATACCAGTTTATTGGTCTGCTTGAAACCTGATGCCCCTTGAACATCCTCTGGACTGATAGTGCCACCGCTGAACATGCCTACATAAGCAAACTTCGTAGGATTGGCAAGGGTGATACGACGTGTCTGACCACCACCCATCGACAATCCAGCCATACCACGATGCTGTGCATCTGCATAGACACGATATTCTTTCTCAATAAACGGAATAATATCTGTCATCAGCACTACTTGGAAGGCATCATTACTGCCACCTCCACGGGCACTTTGCTGTCCCTGCTGAGGCTGTGGCTGCTGCTGTGCATACTGACCCTTCAGGAGAATGTTCTGACCCTGACCGTAATCCATTACGATAATAAACGGAACCGCCTTCTTTGCGGCAATGAGGTTGTCCATAATCTGACCTGCATGGCCCTGAACTGACCATCCGTACTCGTTCTCAGCATTACCATGCTGCAGATATAGTACTGGATACTTCTTATTGGGGTTCTTATCATACTCATTAGGTAGATATACATAGCAATGGCGCATGCTCTCGGTAGCTTTCGACCAATAGTATTTCTCTTCAACAGAACCTTGAGGCACATTCTTCACCTGCCAGAAATCCATATCATTGGATGGAATCTCAATACCACTTCCCCAACGACCTGCTCCGAAGAACGAAACGGTTCCTGGGTCAGGCATCGCTGTACCGTCAACAATCAACTGATAGTAGTGGAAACCTACATCCTGAGGAGCCGAAGTACCAGTCCATACACCACGTTCATCCTTCACCATCTCGTAGCGTCTGCCCAAATCCAGTTGGACAGAAGTTGCCTGAGGAGCACGGAGCTGTACGCGCACGGCACCTTGAGAGTTGACCATCGGATACTGACGTCCTGGTTGGTTAGTAACGTTTGGCTTGAAATCTTCAACTGCGTCAGCAAATGACGGAACTGTGTTGTTTCGCTGTTGACCGACATTTCCACGCTGAGCTTGATTAGGCTGCTGACCTTGGTTTCGTTGGGTTGGCTGCTGTGCTGATGCAGACATAGCAGCAAGCACCATGATTGAAAGAAGGATTCTTTTCATGATCTTAAATCTTTTAGCGTTAATAATTGATTATATTGATAATAAATAGGATTGGTTCATTCACACACGCATCCCATGGTGCTGCAAATTTAATAAAAGATTTTTCAATCGCAATGCATATCAACACAAAAAGTGCCGAAAGCATCTGCTTTCAG
>JAGAAL010000055.1 GCA_017615245.1 Bacteroidaceae bacterium | reverse complement strand
GGACCTCGATACCACTCGTACCCGTCAGGCCTACGAACGCATCATTAACGATTTCTCCGCTGGTCGTACCAACCTCCTTATCGGCACGCAGATGATCTCTAAAGGTCTCGATTTCGATAAGGTCAGCGTCGTGGGCATCCTTAATGCCGACACTATGCTGAACTACCCCGACTTCCGTGCTTACGAGCATGCCTTCATGATGATGTCGCAGGTCAGTGGGCGTGCAGGGCGAAAGGGCCATCGCGGACTCGTCATTCTTCAGACGAAGAGTCCGGAACTGCCCGTCATCCGTCAGATTGTCGACAACGACTATACCGCCTTCTTCCGTAGCGTCATGGCTGAACGCCGACAGTTCCGCTATCCGCCCTACTGCCGTCTTGTCTATGTCTATTTGAAACATCGCAGCGATAGTCTTGTCGATACCGCCAGTCACGAACTCGCCAGTCAACTGCGCCAGTGGTTTGGCACCCGCGTACTTGGTCCTGATCGTCCAGCCGTTGCCAAGGTCAAGTCCCTCTCCATCCGCAAACTCCTGCTCAAGATCGAGCCCGGATTGAATCTGGCTGATGTCCGCAAATACCTAACGCTTGCCCAGCAGCATTTGCTACAAGACAAGCGTTATTCCTCCCTTCAGATCTATTTCGACGTAGATCCGCTATAATATTATTACATATTGTCAAACTGAGTCTTTAGCCACTCCATACGGGTGACAAGCCAATTCTTCAACCCTTGTACCTCATTCTGATAACTACCCCAGATGTCATAGTTGGACCATGTGTACGTATTCAATAGATGCCACTTGTCATCGTTCTCCTGAGCTGAGTATTTCAGATATTGCGCATCGGCATTGATATTTGTCAGAATGTTGTTCATGCTGGAATAGAAATAGTTGAAACGCTCCTTAACTCGTGCCACGAATACGGGGTCACTGAACAGACGTGAATACCACTGTTCGTTTTTAATATAGAATCCAGTTGGATCGTAACATGTCTGGTTCGCCTGAGCTATATTGCCAAAAGCTACATCCATATCCCACATGGGACCCATCTTCAACTTTCCGCCACGAGCAAGATGCATGTAACAACTTGTATCGAAATTACCATCCAGATTCTTTCCGATCTCCTGAATCAGATACCAGTCGACGAAAGAATCCATATCTAAATATGCCTGCCAGCCTGTTGCCGGATCTTTGAAATCACTACCAAACAGGACTTCATCTGCCTTTCTGACATAATTCTTTATGTAAAGAAAACGCTCATCGTTATATTCAACATCAGGATCCTTGATGTTGACAACGTTCTCCAAATGAGGTACATCGAAATAACGTGAGTCCGCTTCTCCTGGTGCGCGACTGTCTATCTCTACCAAGAAGCCATCGTCTCCCACATTAACCCGGTGTTTAGCAATCTTCAGTTTTTCACAAAGCAGATAGGTTCCCTGGTACTGTTCATTGAAAACCATTTCAATAAAATGACTCTCAGGCGTATAGTCAATGCTGCTGATACTACTCATATAGAAAGCCAGGCTGTTGCGAAGCATCGATTTGTCGCTATAGTTAGGTATCAATATCCACGACTTATCCTTGTGCATGTCTATCAACGACACTTTTTCATCGAATTTCAAGGTATAAGGCTTCTTTGAAAATTGCCAACTGGAATTGCCTCTGCCTTTAATATTAACTCTAGCTTCTATTACATCACCTGCAGCTCGTGTCCTCACATCTTCCCTCAACATCAGATTAGCACCGATGTATTCTTCTTTTGATGTCACCTCTTTAAGACCATCGGTAGTGATATACATCATGGGGAGACCCGTGAAGGAATGCACATATATGGTGTAATATTTGTTTTTGTTGGAAGTGGCAACGGTCACCGTGCGTGGTCTTGTGAAATCTATCTCAGTCTTTCCACTCTCTGCTTCATAACCGTCAATCACTACCATCGTTCCCTCAAAGGTAAATCGGGGCTTCAGAACCTTTCCGTTATTAACCCCCGACAACCAGCATTCGATGATGCTATCGCCAACGATCTTACATTTCGTATTCTCTCGCAAAGATTGGTTATCGTTCGTTACAAACTCCATTGAGAGAAGCTTTGGTTCCTTATGCTCTTCAATGAGGTTCTCAAGACTTTTAATTCTCTGTTGCAATTCCTCCCACATTAGTCGGAGTTGGCTGTTGCGTTCTGTCCGCTCTACCACAGATGAGTTTGATCCGGTTAGGACATTCTGTTCTGCATTCTTGAGTCCCTGCTCTTCATTTCTGAGTGCCTGTGCAGCGTCCCATCGTGCTTTCTCTATCGTGCGAGTCCCCTGCATGACACCAAACTGTTCCTTGAGCCACGTCATACGCTCAGTGAGCCAGCTCTTCATGCTGCTCACATGACCTTGATATAAGACCCATATATCGGTGTTTGATGATTTATATGCTTCAAATGTATCCCACTTGGTGTCGTCTTCCTGAATGGCATACTTCAGATATTGTGCGTTTTCATTAATATTCCTGATGATATCCGCTTGACGATTGTAGAAATATTCAAAACGTTCTTTCACCTTGGCTACGAACTCTGGATCTTGAAATAGAACCTGAAATCGGTCGACATTCTTAGCGACAAATCCTGTGGAACTGGATTTTCCTGCATCACCAAAGGCAGTCTCAAAATCCCATTTCATCTCCGCTGCACCTTTCTCGTTCTTGGCAATCTCATTGATCAGATACCAGTCGACCATAATGTCGGTATCATTCGTCCCAACAGTATTAAGGCTTTCCCCCAACATATACGTTCCAGTATAGCGGCCATTAAACAT
>JAGAAL010000054.1 GCA_017615245.1 Bacteroidaceae bacterium | reverse complement strand
TGTGGAACGGACAAAGCCCCCATGCACGATGACCTTTCACCTTAAGACTTACACCATAATCTGATACAACTTCCTGAAGGTCGATTGTATCAAGTATCATATCTATATATTTTTTCTCAATCATAATTCGAACATTTTTAAATGATTCTACCTTAATTTTAATAAAAATAACAAATAATCGGGGAAAAATTTGCGTAATTCAGGAAAAACATCTATCTTTGCATCAGAAAATAATGGCAAAGAAGTATATTTTTCCCAAAAATTACGCTTCGAAATTGCAGATTCAGGATTCCGGCCCTGGATCTGCTACTTGTTTTATGGGGGTCTGATACTCATATTAGTTTCATTTTATTAATTCAGTGATATTATTTTGCATTTTCCCTCGTTCTTTACTTTTGAGGGCGTTAATCTCTCAATAAGCAAATGCAACCGTTCTATTTCTTTGTCTTTTTCTTTGATTTGCTCTGATAAGAAAGATATAACTTTATCTTTCGCTTCAAGTTGCTCAAAGAACTGTATAATTATATCAGTCATATTCTTTTTTTTGCAAAGAAAACTATTTGTGGTGTAGCCTGTGCTGCATAGCAGAATCTACACGCTCAACGGCAACGGCCTTGGGAGTGTCAGAAGGATGGTAGGCATTTACCATTGGCAATACAATGCGCCAAACGTAACAGAAGATAACAACCCCAAACGCCAGGGTAAGGAACAGAACCTTATGGCTCTGTCCCCATGCCTGTATCTTGGCTGCGCACCAGCTGATCCCGGTAAGGTGCGCAAATTTACGACCTGCTGCCACATTTCGCTCATAACGCTCCTTATACTTCGGATCGTCCTTGTCTGGCATCGGCTCGCCAAATATTATTCTTTTCCAGTTCATAACTTATTTTTTTTATCTTTTATTAAATCTATAAATCTATTTCAAAAATCGCTGGGTTTCCATTTTAGCGGAAGAGGCAACACCTTCACCGAAACTACGGGTTGAGAACGACGTTTCACCTTCCGGAATCATCCAGGCTGCAAGGTCCGGAACCAGGCTCAGGCACTTCATCGATATAATGCCGGCAACCAACAGATAAGCACTGGTAACAAACGTACTCTTCAGATAGCCTTGGAATGCCTCAGGGGATTCCATGATGGCACACAAATTCTCATACTGCACACTCAGCACAATGTCCCACAATAGAAGGACATAGAAGCCGACGAAGTATAACATGGCTCCGTAGAAATGGACGGTCAGGTAACGGGAAATCCATTTCGCCCAGGCTCCTTCCCACTTGGGCAAGATGCTGAACGCCCACATGATAGGACCGAAGATAGTCAGCATTCCCAATAAGATCTGCTGACAGTATATCGTTCCCCACCAACCGATTCTGAACAGCATCAAAGATGCTAACATCACCAGCTTGTCTACACAGACAATCACACCTGCATAAGTGCTGCTATACCATGCTTCATTGGCTTTCTTCTCACCTTCCATCTGTGCACTTAAATCACTGACGGATTCACCGACAGTGCTGCCAGTCTGTTCGAGGCCGTTCTTCGCGGTTTCGTATTCTGCCATGCTTTTCCGCAACAGGCTGTCACGTTCATTGATTTTAGGATGCAAATCTTTAAGCTTCTCCTGTACCTGAGCAGCTTCTATCTCATAGAGGTCATGGGTATAAGACCCGATACAGTTGGGTACATACGCCAACATGCCCAAGAAGGATGCACCACTATCTCCGCGTGGGTACCACCAGAACATCACGACGGCTATGCCTAAGACTCGAAGGATCTTCAACACATCAAACGGCTCACCCTTCACCATCATCTTATAGGCCATGCCTGCGGCCATAATGATAGCGAACATCGCACCTAAAGCCATACACATCTCCAAGATCCACCAGAACGGGCCACTGGCTCCGATAAAGGTGGAATCGGTCAGAAACTCATTCGTTCGGAAGATAGCATCATCAATCTCTTCCTCAAACATCTCGAATCCAAGAGCACTGATACTGTCTACAACCTCAGAAAACTCCTGTGCCTGTGCCATACCTGGCACAAACATCAGCATCAGCAATATAACCCCAAGCCATTTATGCGACACAAACGGGGTTTCTGTATGCAGAAACTTATTACATTTCATAGCTTTCCTCCTTTCTTTTTTTTACCGCCCTATGCCTCTGGACTGTCCCAGAGAAGGGTTATTAACTAATTCTTTCAATACGCCTTCGAGCTTATCCATTTGCTCTTCATTCAGCTTGGAGTTGCATGCATTCATAACATCAAGCGCTACTTCACGACGGTGTGCTGTTGGATCTGCCACCTTCAGCACATCGGCAACGTCCTTCGTATCAACTTCTCCCGGATCCATCAACCAGTTCTTGCTAATGAAGTCTTTCACTACTCGGTCGATGTCTGCCTTTGTCAACTGTTCTGCTGGCTTGGCCGCGATTTCTTGAATCCAAGGATCGCGCTTAATGGCCTCTTTGACATCATCGAAGTCGAAACCGATATCATCGGGGTCTATTCGCTGGTCGGGTGTAGCGTCGCACAACTCGTTAAACGAGTCGGAGAACCAGGCAATGCCGGTATGCATGCCCTTACGTGTGATATGCTCTACGGCATATTGTGCCGTCTCTGCACTTAATTTACCGATTTTTGTTGCTTCTTCAACATTTTCAATCAAACTTCGGATTTCATTTTCATCGCTCAGCCAACTAAGGCTGTGCAACGTCGATGCATTATAATACGACTTGCCAATCGTATCGATGTGGTGAACGGTCTCAAGGCCACGCCCAAGGTGTACATCGACAGGCTCGATGGCGTAGCATTTGCCCAGCTGCTTCTCTGCTGCAGCCAAGGCATTTTGTAATTTTTTTTTCAATTCCATAATAAATAATTTAATTTTGTTTTTTGTTAATACTTTATGCTTTGATTATTCTTAGGATGCTCAACTATCCACTGAAGGGTGTCTGTGAGCTTATCTATCTGTTCGTCGTTCAGGTCGATGCGCACCTTACCGTATTCTTTGTCATAGCTATAGCGCATAGCCCTGCCGATCTTGCCAGCGAGGACAGTTCGGTTATGCTCACTGCCCTTCTGACCGCCCATGTTGTACCCTCCGACCTCTTCCGACATATCCAGATATTCCTCGAAGGCATCGTGTAGCCACTTATAGCCTATGTGCAGTCCCTTGCCGGTGGCATGTTCACGGGCATAATCAAGGACTTCTGCCCACTTTGCTTTGATTTCTTGATTTGTTGCCATACTTTTATGCGATTTGGCGCAATATTGCGGTAACTTGATTCTCCTCATACTCGCCTACGGCATCATACTCCCTAAGTGCCCTGCGCAGCAGCCTTACCTGTTCTTCGGTTAACTGCAGTTTTAATTCTTTTGTTTTCATATCTTATTTATTTATTAGTTATTACTTATTACACCACCCACCAGCGACCGTTTTTCGTCGCACCTGTACGTACTAATGTACCTTCGGCCTTCATGCGGTCTATATGTTTTTGAACCGCACTTCTGCGGATCTCAAGGTGTTCAGATAAGTCGTCAAGAGTCAACATAGGAAAACGCTTAAGTAATCGCTTTATGTTTTCTCTTACCTCTTCACCACGAACTTTTGTGAATGTTTTTCTTTTATCTTCTTTTTCCATGCCACCTTTTTTAATGGTATCTTTTGAAATGGTGGTATAGAAATTCTTAACTTTTTCATTAATCTTTAACGATTTTTCTGACAGTTCTCCGACGATGCGGATGCCTTCGAGTGTCCGGCATCTGGAAAGGGCAACGTACAACTGTCCTTCCTCGAAGATGCGATCAGGGTGAATGTTAATCTTGTCATACGTTTGCCCTTGGCTTCGATGAATAGTGATAGCGTATGCCAGTTTAACGGGTAATTGCGAGAATCCACCGACGATTTCCGTCATTACGACATCCTTACCAGTGCGCCGACTCGTCCGGACGTAACACTGCTTAGCGTTCCACGTGTACGGCTCGACTTGATATTCGTGACCGTCTTGCATTCTTACGCTTATTGTGGTTTCACCTGTCGCTGTAACGATGCCGAGAGTGCCGTTGACCCACCTGCCATCAGGGTCGTTGGCAACCATGATAACGTGAGCACCAACGGCCAGTTCGAGTATATTATCTGTCGGATAATCATCCAGAGTATCGCCCCACTCATCGGCTCGATAGGATCTGACATTACTCAACTCGGAGAGTCTGCTGCGATTAATGCGAGATACTTCGGCATTTGTCGCACATACGGTAATCGCGTCAGGATCATCACAAGCGTATCTTCGAAAAAGGGAGTAATCTGGCGCACCTCTCCGTATATTGTTCAAGGCGGTGGCAAGTGAATGGTCTCTCTGACGGATTACCTCAGATAACTCTATCGTCGTGAAGTTAATTTGACGCCAATAAGATGACTCAAATGCGAAAATACTATTGCCGTACAGCCTCCTGTAGACGCTTTTGTCGGCTTCTTTGATGACTGGCCGTAGTTGGTAGAAATCGCCTACTACGACTAATTGCTTTTTCCGTTCTGTTTTTCTGATCGACGAAAGAATTGAACGGACTACGAAACCGAAAGTATCTGCACGGCACATGCTTATCTCATCTATCAGGATGATGTCGGCTTTGTCAATGAGCTTGCAACAATAGTCACTTTCACACACTTGGTCGGTATCGAGAATTGCTGTCGGAATACCGAATGTGCGATGTAATGTATAACCGTCAACATTACGGGCTGCGATGCCAGTAGGCGCACACACAAGTATGTTCTTTCCTTTTCGTTCGGACTGTTCAACGAACTGTCGCGTCACATAACTCTTGCCCGTACCGGCTTTGCCTGTCAGGAAGACGTTTTCTCCAGACATCAGCACATCCAGAGCCGCTTGCTGTTCAGGCGTTGGTTTGATGTCGGCATCGACAATGGCCTTGTAACTAACAGCTGGGGCAGGAACAGGAAGATTAGCTTCCTTTATGGGGCTGTCCTTACGCATAGTCATAGCCTTTAGACGCTCTATGTATTTGCGTTCCTCGGCTTTCTGCCTGCGATTGGCCGCCTTTATATTTTCTATCACACGTTTGTCTTGCGCTTCGAAAAATTTGATCTGATCCCGAAACGAGGCCGCTCTGGCCGGATCATTTACAAGTTTTTGCATACACCTTATTATATATATTATAGATTAATCTATTTCTCTCACAAGTTCGTTCACACTGTACTCTATAGCGGCTTTCTGATATTGGTCAATCGGCCTTAGAGTCGAGCAACGTTGTATTGATACACCTTGCCTGATTCGGGGGAGGACAGTCCCCACCTCCTTGAAGATGTTACGGATCTGCTCTTCAGATGGTATCTTCACCCTCACATCGATGCAGTTGGGTAGGAACATCAGTTTAGACCTTACTCCAGCTTTCTTCAGCACCTTCACAAAGGTTATAGTGCTGTCAACAATCAGATCGTCATACCTGAAGGGTATAACAACGGCATCGGCCGCGTGGAATACTGGCATAATACTCTCTGTAATGGTGCCTGGGCAGTCAACTAAGATATAGCCGTCACCCATCTGCTGGGCCTGTTCCATGAACTGTAGGGCTTTGTCGCCAACGAACAGAACTGGCCAAGGCAGCTTCGCGTCTGGGTTGGTCTCTATCTCACGATTTCTGAGGTCTACGACAGACTGCTGGGGGTCTACATCAAGGACGGCAACATTATTGCCCTGTGATGCAAGAAAATTGGCAAATTGAATACATAGAGTACTCTTGCCTGTGCCGCCCTTACGGTTCGAGAAGACGATTATCTTTGCCATATTATTAATTTCTTATTTTACTAATTATTAATTTACTAATTTATTACAATGCCGATTTATATATGGCTTGTAATACGTTGTACTGCATTATTAATTTAATCATATATTAATTATTACTTTATTATTTGATGTTATTATTACATGATTAACTTATTACCGACACTTTGGGGAGCGTGGTGATTTGCGGACCATACTGATACTCGTAGTTGGCGATACCCTTTCTCAGCAGGTCTATGACCACACCCACCTCCTTCTGCCTGGTATGTGCTGCAATAGCTGCCAGTTTATCGATCAGCTCATAAGGGAGCACATAGGTCTTGCGTGTGCAACCGGGTTTGCAGCCAGCTGCAGCTCCTTTCTGCTCACGTTCTGTGGGCTGTTCAGCCTTAGGGACTGTTATTCCTGCAGCTTCCATACCAGTTTCCACTGAGGTCTTTGGCTCAATTTCAACACTAAACGAACCGAAAGCACTCGCACTGTTATATGTATCATTCTTCTTTGTCATAGTACTTTCTCCTCCTCATCATCAAGTTTAAGTTCCGGGAGGCTGGCGATAGCTGCCTCCTTCTGCGGGTCGACTACCCTGAGATATTTCACAGTATGCTCCAGGCTACTATGCCCGAGAAGAGTTTGTAGCGTCCTGATGTTATTCCGGCCATCACTGAGGATATTCACGGCAAAGCTGTGACGAGCGCAATGAAGGCTGATATGCTTTTCGAGGCCAGCCTTCTGAACCCAATTTTTAATCTGTTTAAGTGATGATTCATAGCTGGGCAAGAAGAACACTGGCGACTCTCGCGCGAAGTTCTTCGGGGGCTTACCTATGAGCCGAAGAAGGGCATCTGAAAGAGGTGTGCAGATCCAGCTTTTCGTTGAACGGCCATTTTCCTTCTTCTGGTCGATTTTAAGAAGTTTGTTGCCGATGTCGATGTTGGCCCACGTTATTCGTTCTACGTCGCACCAGCGGATGCCAGTGTAAAGGCAGAAGATGAAGGCCTTGCGAACCTCAAGGTTCTGCCGGCTGTAATGTGTAGCAAGCAACTTCTTTATCTCTTCTGCCGACAGGAAGTCCTTCCGGATTGCTTGTTTGTCAACATATATTTTCACGCCATCACAGGGATTCTTCTTCAGATACCCTTTCTCCACGCAGTTCTTTACCACCTTTTTGAATCTTTGGAAGATGCTGGAGGCACCTTCGCCTCGGCTCCTGGTCTGCAAATAGTCGGCGAACCGTAGCATCATCTCCTTATTCATTGCCTCAGGCATCAGCAATTCGGGATTTTGATGCCCATTCGCAACGAGAAAATCCCTGAAGCGGTTACGGGCGATTCGAATCATTTTTGCATCGGCTTTTGTGTAGTTGTCGATGTAAGTCTGATAGAAGTCCAGAAAATAGATTTTTCTGTCCCTGTGAAGTCGGTAGCCCTCGCGCTGTTCGAGAAACTCCTGCTCACGCTCCCAGCGGATCTTACGTGCAAGCTCGATAGTGTCTCTTTTTTCTTGTGTCTCTATAGCGTTGCGAGGCTGGACGGGATAGCGTAATTTGAGACACTCGCGCCTTCGGGTCGACTTGCCCGTCTCACGGTCGTAACCTAAGTGATACTCGAGTGATAGGCTATACTCCTTCCCTCCATTAACGAGGAACCTAACCAGCTTGGGGTTTCCACCTTCTATTACGTTTTTACCAATTCGTGCCATACACCTTATTATTATATATATAGGTATTATGCGAAGTTGAGTGGCTTGCGATCAATGTAGTTGTTCGCTGTTGCTGCGATGCTCTCCTTGGACTTGCCATTGTAAGAACGCATCCAGTCCAGGAGCACACTACGTTCGAAATACAGGATCTTTCCCAGGGGCTTGTAGTGCGGCACGATTCGTGCCTGAGTGAGCTTATACAGGTAGCTCTTCGACATACCTAACAGTTCTGCAGCCTCAGGAAGTGTGAGAATTTCCTTCTGGCTGTCGAGAATGTTCTTAACTTCCTCCTTCACGCTCTCATGTACGAGGTTTCTTACGATTGCTTCGATGCTTGTTGAATCCATGATGTTTTAATTTTGGTACATTAATAATATATTTTTTAATACTGCAAAGCTGTGCTTTCTTTTTTGCACGATTTTTGCTTTTCTTTTCTCGAGTGCAAAGGAACTGTTTTTCAGTTAAATAAGCACTATAAAAAGAAAAAAAGTCATATATTAACATGTTTACGACATGAAAAGTCGTAAACACGTTTTTACACGACTTTTGAAGGTCATTTTAACGCTTCAGTGAACTCTTTATTTAGGCACGATAATGTTTCTCTTGCGTTGGCAATATCCGATAACATCCAAATCGCATCGTCTTCCTGAAGTTCGTTTGGCGTTCTGGCAATGGCATTAAGTACATCGCCAAGTTCTTTATTGTCCTTTTCGACCGCTTTCTGCCAGAAAGCAAAATCAAATCCCTTCTTTCCGGTATCTATCTTTGGCTGTTTCCGATCTGGCAAGCTGTTGATTATACCTGCCACATCATTCATCAACTGCACAGCTTGCGCCATAGTTTCAATGATTGTTTTCTTTTCTGGGAAGATGTTGTTACCATCTTCATCCAGGTCATCGACTAATGCTACTTGGGTAAGAGCATCCTGAAGCTCGCTGGCGTAATTTTCCAGCGGTGTAATTTGATTCTGTAGTTCTTGTAGGGTTTTCATACTCCTTTGTGATTTTTTTTGTCTGCTCCATTGGGGGCTTGATTAATTATTGGTTGATTGATTACTTAGCAGGACTTGACAGGAAAATCAAAATAATCCTGTTTACGCTGCTGGAGAATACGCAAATCTGACAGTTTATATTCTATCTTGCCTGGTCGCTTGCTTAAGGGCTGTACAAGTCCTTGTTTACGCCAGCGGAGGATATTGCCCTGCCCGAAGAGCTTATAAGCTTGATTCTGGGAAATGATGTCGCTTGGGTTCTTCATCGCTTCCAGAAGCTTCGGAACCAAGGCCGTGGCGAGGTCATTAATGAATGTGCCATAAGTGACACATTTATCAGGAAAAGTCAACTGTATCATATTTGTTCTTTTTTTATGATGGCTCCAGTTGAGCTGGAGCACCCCCGCACAGAAAAACGGCTGCACATCCCGTTGCGTTCCCACCGAATATAAGCTTGAAAAGGATTCGGGGTCAGGACATAACAGCCGTTACGCTTTTTCGTCTTATCCTTTTTTCGGCTTATGTGGGAACGCAGCGCAAAGGTAGAGAAAAAAAAGGAAGCAACAAAAATCGTCATATTTGCGGTCGATATGGAGATTTTTGCTAAATTTTGGCAAAATATTGAGCACGGGAAAAAGAAAATAAAAACATAACACCCTGCAAGTCAATGACTTACAGAGTGCTATTTTTAGGGCATTGGTACCGAAAGTGGGACTCGAACCCACACAGCCGTTATGGCCAAGGGATTTTAAGTCCCTCGTGTCTACCATTCCACCATTTCGGCAGCCTGATTTGCAACAGACAAAACTACGATTAGCAGTTTCGCAGCTGCTTTTGCGGTTGCAAAGGTACGAATAAATTAAGAATTAGGAGTTAATAGTTAAGAAAAAAATGAAAAAAGATAAGAATAAAGAGTTAAGAGCTAAGAGTTTTTTCAAATTTTCAGTCTTTTAATTGATTATGTCGAACAAAGTTTCTTTAATTATCATTTTTTTTACACACCCGACTTTACTTTTTCCACTTTTCTTAGTCTAAAAGACGTGGAAAGAGAAGTGCGCCAGAGAGAGATTAACAATTTATTTACTCAAATTACACATTCATTCAAACGTTTGACCATGAAGAGAATTTTACTTTTTGCAGTAGCATTATTGTTGATGGTAGGTGCAGCAAGCGCCCAACCACCACAGGGACCGCGTGGCCCACGTGAGTTCCACGGCCCACAAGGTCATTTCTTTGCACCTCAAGGAATGCCGGAGTTCCAAGCACCAAAGGATTTCAAGGCTCCAGAAGGTTTCCGTGCACCTAAGAATTTTGAAGCTCCAAAAGATTTCAAAGCTCCAGAAGGCTTTCGTGCTCCTAAAGGCTTCGAAGCTCCAAAGGATTTTCCAGGACCAGGTTTCCGCGCTCCTCGCGGTCCACAGGGATTCCGTCCACATCCAGGAAGTGATGAATTTGTTGTAGTACCACTTACTGACGAAGAGGTAGCTGAGCGCTTTGCACGTCGTCTGCATCTCGATAGCGAGAAGGCAGAAGCTTTTGCTCCTATCTTTACCGCCTATCGTGCTGATGTGAAAGCAGCAGAAGAAGCGAACCCTGTAACTTTCAAGCCGGATACTCGTAGAGGTCCGAGAGCAGAGAAGCCAACAGAGGCTGAACTGACAGAGATGAAGGCACAGCATGAGCAGTTTGTAGCACGCGACAAGGCGATCAGAATTGTTAGAGAGGATTATAAGGAGAACTTTAGTGAAGTACTGAACCATCGCGAATATCATTGGATGTCCCACTTGGAGCGTGACAGAGGCATGTTCGTGAAGCTCGTACGCAAGGGCGAAGAAAAGGCAGAAGAGCCTCAGGTTACAGCACCTGCATCTGAAGAAGGTATCGCTGCAGGCATCGGCGGAGTAGAGAAGGACGATGCTGCCAGCACTTGGTATTCACTCGACGGTACAAAGGTTACTGGTCAGCCCACCAAGTCTGGTATCTATGTTGTTGACGGAAAGAAAGTAATGGTTAGATAAACTTTCGAAAGTCTTCATCAATTACAGGAAAGCCGCGTTGCGCGGCTTTCTTTATAGCAATTAGGGAGAGTGGTTCGTCACGAACGTCTCTCCCTACTCAATAAGTATTAATTTTTTTAAGGTAAAAAGATTGTTTTTAGGATGGTGCAAAGGTAGTGCATTTTATCCATTCGGGCATGACTTTCTTTATGTTTTATAACACATGTTTCCGTGCACACCCAGAAAAACACCTTTCCCTTATTCTTTTTATTCGAGAATCACGGTCGTCCACCCATGAATGTCGGGTTCGGTGCCGTATTGGATACCGCGTAGTTTATTATACAGTTTTGTGCAAATTGGACCTGGTTTTCCGTCCTCTGAGAACACAAAACTCTGTTTGGTTTCCAAGTCATCGATTTTAGCGATTGGAGAAATCACCGCAGCTGTGCCGCAAGCTCCTGCTTCCTCGAAGGTGGCCAGTTCTTCCTCTGGAATTTGACGGCGTTCTACCTTCATGCCCAGATCCTCTGCCAACTGCATCAGACTCTTGTTGGTGATAGATGGCAGGATGCTGGTCGACTTTGGTGTGACGTATGTGTTGTTTTTGATGCCAAAGAAGTTGGCGGCACCACATTCATCCATATATTTTTTCTCTTTGGCGTCGAGATAGAACTCGCAACTGTACCCCAGATCGTGCGCCATCTTGTTGGCACGCAGGCTGGCAGCATAGTTGCCGCCCACTTTATAGATACCTGTACCCAATGGTGCAGAGCGGTCGAACTCACGAATAATCACGTATGGGTTAGCTGCAAATCCTCCCTTGAAGTAAGGACCTACAGGGGTTACGAACATCAGTATGAGGTATTCGGATGCAGGATGCACACCTACCTGAGCGCTGATACCAATCATCAGCGGACGGATGTAGAGTGTAGCACCGCTTTCGTATGGAGGAATAAAGCGTTGGTTCAGGGTCACTACTTTCCTAACCATCTCTTCGAATAGTTCTGTTGGAACTTCAGGCATCAGAATGCCGCGGCATGTTGACTGCAATCGAGCTGCGTTCTCATCCATACGGAACACGCGCACCTTGCCGTCAGGACAGCGGTATGCCTTCAGTCCTTCGAAAGCTTCCTGACCATAGTGCAGACAAGTAGCTGCCATGTGGAGAGGAATTGTCTCTTCACTACAAGTTTCAATCTCACCCCATTTGCCGTCTCTGTAATAGCAACGGACATTGTAATCGGTTTTGTTGTAACCAAAACCTATGTTTGACCAATCCATCATGTTGTTATGTATTTAAGTTGTTTGTTTCGAACTGCAAATGTAAGCAAAAAATTTCAATTAAGCATCATTTTGTTGGCAAAACAAGTGATTTGCTATAAAAATGATAGCAAATATGCCTGTATCGTCAGTCCATATGGAACATTTCGGGCAGCGGAATGGAGATAGGGGAGTTGTCAGGATTGGTTTCCATGATGTCTGCCATATAGGCCCACCATCGTTGTACGATTTCCAGATTGCCCATATCCTGACTGCTGCCTTCGCCTTTTGTCTTCTGACAGGCAAACAGGGTGTTGGTGTCTTCGTCGAGCCAGATGCTGTAGTCATACACACCTCCGTCGTGGAGCAGTTGTTTCATCTCTGGCCACAAAGCAGCGTGGCGTCGTTTGTATTCGTCCTTGAAGCCAGGCTTAAGGAACATTTTGAATGCTTCTCTTTTTTCCATCTTCGCTGATGATTATCTGGTGAGGTAATAATTGGTTCACAGGTCTACCAGCAGGGTCGTACAGTCGTTTTGACCGTGCTGCCATCGTTGGCAACTTAATGCTGCTCGATTGATCTACTACTCTGACTTCTTTCATCTGGTCGAATACGATGAGGCTGTCGGTAAAGAGGTCGATGTCGTAGAGCACATGGACACGTATCGTGTCGCTCAATCGGCTACTGATGTAGATGTATTTGAAATCGATGGTTTCAGTCGTATGTGGTTCGAGATACAATCCTACGGATGCCAGCAGTTGATAGCCGCTTGGTGTCTGGTTCGATTCGTTGGTGATGAAGATACGTCCGCAGTACTCATCGTCGCTGTTGTTGGTGATGGTGATGTCGCAAGGTGCATACGTGCCACGTGTGACGGTATCGGGAAATTGCAGGTCGATGAGTTCCAGATGTTCCAGCGCACCTTGGGCTTCTCGCAGACGGATGTCCCCACCTTGTTTGTCTATATATATATAATAAGGTGTACCGCACATCGTGCGTGCACGTTGCCACGTTCCGTTATCCTCAAACATAGGCATCAGCCGGTAGGTGGCATCCTTCAGCCCCGACAGCTGTGGCATGATAGTGGTGAGTAGGATGGTGTCTGTGTAGGTTGTGTCTTCAAACTCTTCGAGTTCGAACAGCCGATTGTAGTCATACACCACCTTCACCATTTCCTCGCTTTCTGTACCTGTTACGGCCAGCACTACTCGCCCTTCGTGCTGATTCCAACCTATGTTGCTGAGATGGTGCACAATTAGGGCGGAGTCGGGTTTGAGTTCCAGATGCGAGAAGGCATACTCATGTGTTTCGACTGATTGCGTTCCTGGCTGATATGGTTGGATTCCTGTTGTGAACGTTTGGAAGTAATTCATCCCTTTTTCACGGCGGTTCGGATCATGGTTCCATTCCGGCTGGTCGGGATTCATGTAGTCGATGTTGTAGTATCCGTCGCACCATCCGCCCCATCCCCAGTTGATGTGATAGAGGCCTTGGTTGTCGTATCCGTCGATGACAAACGCATGTCCGCCTCCCGTATCGTGTGCGCTGCAAAGCACAGGACGATGCTCAGCCAGTTCGTTGCGGATGATGGTGTGAAGTTCGCTGCGTGAATAGAAGTCGCGATAAATGGTTCGCATACCTGGGTCGTAACCAAAATAGTTGAAGAGTGCGTATGGCTGTCTGATTGATTCTGCTCCGCTGGCTTCCACTCCGTATTGCATCTCAACACTGATGCCGCAATCACTCGCCAGCAGGGCAACAGCCTGTGCCTGACGTTCGCTGTAGTTGATGCCTGCATACGAGTCGAGCATATAGTCCCATTCGTATGTATGGGCAGAGAAATCGGCTGTGAGTGTTTCCTTGCATCCTTTCACGTCGGAATAGGTGTGACTGCCTGAGCCTTGTTTGGGGTATTTGTAATAATACATCACCTGCGACATCGCAGTAGCCACACATCCCGTCTTGCAATGTGTACTGTCGACGATAGGGGTGAGGTTATGATATGGGGCATCTTGTGTCCATGCATCAGTACAAAGTGGCTCAACCGCTTCAGGCAATTCCGGAGCAGCATTGAGTCGAGGGCCTCTCAGTTTGGTTTGCTTGTTGAATGTGTCCATCACCTTGCGGAACAGGGTGTCTGTCTCCATCGCTTTGTCGAAATCGCCCGTCTCAGAATAAGCGAGCAGCACTTCGCGCCCCTCCAGCTCTTTCGAGATGGTAAACCCTTGATGCAGTCGTTGCACACGAAGTGATGTCTGGGCTTCCGACCTCACGAATCCTCCCAACAGAAGGCACACCAATATGATTAATCCGTGTTTCATTTCAGTAATTTCGCCAATGGACTTTTGTTTGCTTTCAATCCTTTTGCCACACTCTGCGCATTGAGCAGCGCTCCTTTCTTCGAGGTGTGAGTATGGTCGTTGTTGTAGTATTCCTTTGTCCCTTCACGACCTATCTTGTCGAGGGCATCGGCTGTGATGTTGTGTACATCGACAAACTCCACACCAGTCTCCGCTACCACCTCACGATACCACTTGCCGTAGCTGTCGTTTCGACGCTCTATCTTACCTCCAGACCATTCGTTGCGAGGGGTGAGAGAGAGTAGGATAGGGGTGGCACCCTTTTCACGCACGTCCTGAATGAACTTCTTCAGATACCAGCCGAAGGAATAGATGACCTTGTACTGCCCGTTCGATTGCAGGTGATACACATGACAGGTATCAGCAGCTGATGCAATTACTCCCCGCTCCTTGTCGCGGTCGATAGGGCCTATGTCGTTATGTCCGAACTGGATGAGTACGAAGTCGCCAGGCTCTAAGGAGTTGTACACATTGTCCCACAGCCCTTCGTAGAGGAAGGTACGCGTGCTGCGTCCTGCTCGTCCTGCATTGACGACGGTACATTTCTTCTCGTCGAACACGCTGTTGGCTACTGCGCCCCAACCCCACATGCCGTTCTCGTCGTTATCGTTGTTCTTCATCGTCGAATCGCCCGTAGTGAATACCACAGGTTTGCCTTTCTGGCGCCTCTGGTCGATGCGTGGAGGGTGTACGGTATCATGTTTCAGGAACGTCTTCAACAACGCCACGTCTGGGTGGTTGCATGCCTCGATACCTTCTGCACACGATGCTGCGTTCATTTTGGCACCAAACTCGCTGGAGTGAATCTTATCGCCGAAGAAGAAATAGTCGGTCTTCCACTTGCCATAGTGTTCCAGTTTGCTGGCGCTGATGTCGTTCAGGTCGATGAACGGTGTATTCAGCTCCTCGCTCATGGCTTTGATCCAAGGGGTGAAGTCGCTGAGTTTGCGTTGTATCTTCGTAGGGTCATTAGGTTCGTAGTCGTTGCGAGGGGTAAGTGTGAAGAGTACGGGAATGGCACCTTTGGCACGAATCTCCTGGACATACTTGCGTATGTAGCCGCCGAAGGTGTAGACCATCTCCTGTCGGCCCGTCTCCTTGATGGTGACTAAGGTGGAATCATGTCCTGTGCCCTTGATGCATGATCGTGCACGACCCGAGTCAAGCGGACCGTTGTCGTTATGTCCCAGTTCCAGGAACACATAGTCGCCTTTCTGGATGCCCTTCAGTACAGGTTGCCACAGGTCACGATAGAACGTGCGGGTACTCATGCCGCCCAGCGCATGATTCTCCACCGTGATGCGGCGCTCGTCCCAATACAGATGCTCAAAATAGCCCCAGCCCCACTGGCCGTTGTTGCCGTTGCCGAGAGTGCCGTTACGCATCGTGGAGTTGCCCACAAGGAATATCACAGGGTTGTTCCCCTTGCGACTCGAACCACTCACGGGTCTCACCTGATTGGCTTTCTCCAATGAGTCAGCAGTATTGTCGATTACACCATTCACGTCTCTCATACCTTGGAAACGTGGACGGTCCTGAGCATTCAGAAAAATGCAGAAATGTAATAATGCAAAGATTAATATCAACCTCATAACCTTGTGGTCTTGTTAATTAAAGAAATCGAAGAAGAAGTAAGCTGCAGCTGATTCCTTGGGAACATCCTTGGCATGCCCGATGGTGGCGTTGTTACTGTTACGTACCGTTCCATCCTTCTCGATCTTACCGATTGTGGCGTTGTTGCCGTTTCGCACCGTTCCGTCACTTTCCACCTTCCCGATACTTGCGTTGTTACCGTTGCGGATGGTACCGTTGCTCTCAATCTTGCCGATTGTCGAGTTGTTACCGTTACGGATGGTGCCGTCCTTCTCGATCTTGCCAATCATTGAGTTGTTACTGTTGCGCACCGTGCCGTCTTTCTCGATCTTGCCAATCATCGAGTTCTTGCTGTTCCGCAGATCCTGTGCGTTTAGAACAATGCAAAAATTAAAACATGCAATTATTAAAAAAAGCTTCATCATCCGTTTCAATTATTTTTCTTCAATACTAATGTCTATAGCCGCTGCAAATATACACATTATTTTCTCATTGTGCAAACGAATTACGGAAAAATGTTAGAATACGGAGAGAAATCACTTATAAAACAATAAGGTGTAGCTTGTGACTACACCTTATTATATATAAATGGGAATTTGTACTATCCGTTTGCTTTCTTTGCCTTTGGAGCAGCTGCTTTCTTGGCTGGTGCTTTCTTGGCTGGTGCTTTCGAAGCAGCTGGCTTTTTAGCGGCAGGTTTCTTTGCTGGTGCAGCAGGAACCTTGTCGACTGACGGGTGGTACTTCTCCAATTCGGCTTGCAGCTTCTCTATCTTGCGGTCTTTGGCTTCGATTTCCTCGCCTTGGTTCTTGATGGTGGTGAGGAGTGAGTTGAGTTCTTCGTTGTCCATATCGATTGGATAGAGTGAATTGACGCGATTGATGAAGTCGCCCAGGATGTTCATATAGTTGGTAAAGGCATCGTATGGACCGTCGTAGATGCCGCGGCTCATACCCACGCTGGTGTGTTTGGTGGTCATGAAGCGGAAGTTGTTGGATGCCTGCAGGTAATCCCAGTCTTGCTTGATGCGGCGATCGGTACAGATGCGTACACGGTCGGCCACGCTGTAGAGCTTGTTGAAGGCTTCACGCTGCATGGAGTTGCCCAACCAGCAACTGGTGTCGCGCTCCTCGTCGACCCAACTGCAGGGGTATGGTACGGTGAGGCTGCCTACCGACTTGCCCTTGCTGCATAGCTCGGACGGGGTAGAGAAGGTGATGCCGCGTGCCTTGGCGCATGCTGGGATGGCACGGAGGAACTGGAGGATGTTGCTGCTCAGTGGCTGGAAGATACCGAGTGCGCTGAGTTCCATGAAGATGTTGATGACGTTCTCTTCTTCGGGCAGGGCTGCAATCCAATCGACGTATTTGTCGGCAAAGAGTGGGTATTCGCTCCAGTCGGAGTTGTTGAAACGCAGGCTGATGTCGTCGCTCAGCTTGTAGTCGCGCAGCAGGAGTTTGAGGTTGGGGTTAAGGGCACAGTTGTAGATGAAGTGTGGTGACTTCCATCCAAGGATGTGTTTTGCTCCTTCTGTCAACATTCCCTTGAATCCCATCGCTGCTACTTGTGCACCAATGTCATCGGAATAGATGAGCGAACTGTTGCGGAACACCTTGGGGCTTTGGCCGAAGACTTCCTTGATTTTGGCTTTCATGCGCAAGCACTCGTCGCGGAAACTCTCTTCATTGCCCAATGCTGCCAGACCGTGACTGTAGGGTTCGCAGAGGAATTCCACGCAGCCTGTAGCATTGAGTTCCTGTAGCTTGTCGATGACTTGCGGGGCATGCATCTCCAACTGTTCGAGACCTACGCCTGAGAGTGAGAGTGCTACCTTGAAGTACTTGCCGTTTTCGTTAGCCATATCTATCAGTGTCTGCAGGGCAGGGACATACGAGCGTTCTGCTATGTCGTTGATACTACGTTCGTTCTCATAGTCGTCGTAGTAGTAGTGGTCGCGTCCGATTTCGAAGAAACGGTAGCGTTTGAGATGGATGATCTGATGAATCTCAAAGTATAAACAAATTGTTTTTGCCATTGTATATTTGTTTTTAGTTAATTCCTAAACATTGATTATAGAGTTTGCGTATGCGCAGACCTACTTTCTCCCAAGTGATTTCGTTGACTTCCTTCATACCTTCTTCCTGTAGGTACTTGAAGAGCGACTGGTTGGTACAGATGGAGTAGATGGCATCTGCCATTGCGTGGATGTCCCAGTAGTCGACCTTGATGACCTTATCGAGTATCTCGCCGCATCCCGACTGCTTGGAGATGATGGACGGGGTGCCGCATTGCATAGCTTCGAGTGGAGCGATACCAAAGGGTTCGCTGACTGAAGGCATGACGAACACATCGGAGTTCTTGTAGGTCTCATACACTTGACGTCCTCGCTGGAAGCCTGGGAAGTGGAAACGGTCGGCAATGCCTCGCTGTGCTACGAGGTCGATCATTGCTTCGAGCATATCGCCCGAGCCAGCCATACAGAAGCGGATGTTGTGAGTACGTTGCAATACCAATGCAGCAGCTTCGACGAAGTATTCAGGACCTTTCTGCATGGTGATACGTCCGAGGAACGTAACGACTTTCTCTTTCGAGTGGTCGGGACGTGGGATGTCGAGCAGATCCTGCGAGAGTGGATACACAGCATTGTGCATTGCGAAACACTTGCGAGGGTCTTGGTGATATTCCTTGATGACGGTCTGGCGTGTCAGCTCGCTCACACACATGATGCAGTCGGCATGATCCATTCCGTTCTTCTCGATGGAATAGACGGTAGGGTTGACCTTACCGCGGCTGCGGTCGAAGTCGGTAGCGTGTACGTGGATGCAGAGTGGTTTGCCGCTCACCATCTTGGCATGAACGCCAGCAGGGTAGGTGAGCCAGTCGTGTGCATGGATGATATCGAACTGCTCAGCACGAGCCACCACTCCTGAGATGATGGAGAAGTTGTTGATTTCTTCATGCAGATTGCCTGGATAGCCGCCTGCAAACTCCATGCAGCCCATATCGTTGGTATGCATGTAGGAGAAGTCGGCATAGATGTGGTCGCGGTAGTGATAGTAGTCTTCTGGGGTCATATAGACAGGCATACGATGTTTCACGTATTCGTAGTCATGACCTTTGTAGACAATAGGGACCTGATTCATTCCGACGATTTTCAGGAACGTCTCTTCCTCGCCTGTAGGTTTGGGCAGGCAGAAGATGGTTTCCATATCGGGTTGCAGACTCAGACCCTTTGTGATGCCGTAGGATGCTACGGCCAATCCGCCATATATCTTAGGGGGAAATTCCCATCCGAACATTAATACTCTCATATCGTTTCCTCCTTATTAATAATTATAGAATTTAGAAAGCAGTTTGTTTACACGAAGAATGGCTGCTACATTCATAGCGAACGAGAGGGCACCACGTCCATGGAACGGCGGGTTGCCGTCGAAGAGTTCGGGCAGGGTACCGATGCCGTGATAGAGCATCTCTTCTTCGAGGCCGATGAGACAACGGTCGACGAATGAGAGACCACTACGTTTGTAGATCTTCATGCAGGTCTCGAGATAGAATCCGAGCATGAACGGCCACACCGTACCTTGATGGTAGGCTGCATCGCGTTCTTGCTGTCCTCCCTGATAGATTGGGTTGTAGGCTCCGCTCTTAGGTGAGAGTGAGCGAATACCCTTCGGCGTACGCAGTTCCTTGGTGCAGATATCGAAGATGCTCTTACGCTCAGCCTGTGTAAGAGGTGTGTTCTCGAGTGAGGTGGCAATCAGCATGTTGGGGCGGACCTCCCATGAGATATTGAATCCATCGACGTAATCCATCAGGTAACCATAATCGTTGATGAACGTGCTGCGGAACGATTTGCCGCATTCCGTAGCAATCGCTTTCAGTTCTTCTGCTTCCTGCTGCTTGTTGCCCGATTCCAGAATCTGGGCTGCAAAGATGAGGGCATTGTACCACAGGGCACAAATCTCGACCACATATCCCGTGCGAGGTACCACAGGACGGCCGTTGATGGTAGAGTTCATCCACGTAGCAGGATGTTCCTGCCCGTTGGTGTAGAGCAGGCCGTTCTCATGAAGCGCGAGGTTAGGATGCTTGCCTTGACGAATGTAGTCAACAATCTTTCCTACCAGCTTTCCGTAGCGTTTCACCGCATCGTTCATGTCAACCATACGTGCATATTGCTGGATGCTCCATACGGCCCACAACAGAACATCGGGCGCATCCATCTCATAGATTTTTACAGAGATAGGCTTGCCCACGATAAAGTCGTTGATGGCTTTCTCGGCTGTTGCCATAGCGCTGATGAACCGCTCTGTTTCATCGTTGGCTAATGTCAGTCCTGGTAGCGAAACGAAGGTGTCGCGAGCGCGTGCCTTGAACCAAGGGTAGCCAGCCAGGATGTAGTGCTCACCTTTCTTCTTGTTATGGAACTGGTGGGCAGCGTTGATAAGGCACTGATGGAAGCTGTCGCGTGAGGTGTGTACCTCTACTTCCTCATCGAAGGTTTTCTTCAATGAACGGGTGTTGATTTCCTCCAGTCCGGCTGCGAAGATGACACTTTCGCCTTTCTTGATATTGAACTCGAAATAACCTGGCACATAGAGGTCCTCGATGTAGTCATATCCCAGTTCCTGATCTTTGGGATACTCAATCCCTTTGTACCAGTTAGGCTCGAAGATATACTCCGCCTTTTTGTTGGTCTGCATGTAGAGGTATGGGTAGCCGTCGTACATGCAGGTCTTGATACCATTATCGATTTCCTCATAGCTGCGGTTCGCGGCTGCATTCTCGTGTGTCAGTTTGTTGGCGGCACGGAAAGCAAGGAACGGACGCAGACGGAGGGTGGTGACTGAATGGGCGTCGACCAACGTGTAGCGTATTAAGACTCTGTTGTGGAAATGCTGGAACACCTTTTCTTTTTTTAGGATGACACCACCCACGCGATAGAGGGTTGTTGGCACTTTGTCCCAGGTAAATTCACGGATGTATTTATGCCCATTAGGGCTGAACACATCGCCGGCATACTTGTGCAGTCCCAGATTGAATTCGGCACCATGCTGAATGACCGTCTCATCGAGCGATGAGAGTAGCACATGGTTCTTGTCGTCGATCTCAGGAACAGGTACCACCAGTAAACCGTGGTATTTGCGTGTGTTACAGTCAACAATTGATGACGAAGAATACGCACCCGAACGATTGGTGCGAAGAATCTCTTTTGGCAGAGCTTCTTGAAGGTTTGTCAGCAATGTTTTCTCAAATTGTAAATAACTCATTTTTTAGTATGTATTGTTTTGGTTGTCTTCGGATTCTAAGCGGACTTACGTTGTCCACCTACAAAATTACATACTTTTTTCCGTTCTTTCAAACAATAAGTGAACTTTTTTGAGTTAATTCATGTTTTTCTGCTTTTTTTACGCTGAAAATTAGCTTTTTGCTTGCTTGTTTGAGCAAATAAGATTATATTTGCACTCCAAACCGATAAACGAGTTATGCCAGTAAAGAAAACTTACAGACGCGAAGCGTTATTACACGAGCTATCACTTTTGACAGGACAAATGACCCAAACGCAGAAAGCGGAGTTGCTGTCGCATTGTTCCGTCAAATACTACAAAACGGGTGAAGTAGTCAGCGGAGAAGGTGATGTGCCCGACCGGCTTTTCTTCATTCTGAATGGAGTGGCGAAATGCTCCATCTGTGGCGATGCAAATAGGTGGCAGACGGTACGACTGGTGAAAGCAGGCGAGTATTTCGGCTACAGGGCATTTTTTGCAGGGCAGAACCACATGGCCTCTTATGTTGCGATGACCGATATGGCCGTATGTGCCATTCCTATGGATTTTATGAAAAGGTGTCTGGACGATAACCCCTTCCTGAAGGATTTCTTCCTGAAACGGTTGGCTATGGGTCTGTGGCAAGCCGATTATCGTTTCGTGTGTCTCATTCAGAAGCACCTGCGAGGCAGAATGGCAGCCACATTGCTGAGTTTGGGAGAGTTTTTCGGCTATCGGGAAGACGGAAAGACATTAGCTTTTGAGGTGACACGTGCCGAATTGGCCAACTTGGCGAACATGATTACCGCAAATGCCATCCGTACACTCTCGGCCTTTGTGTCTGAAGGATTGATCACGCTCGACAAGCGTAAGATTGCTATCTTAGACGAATCTGCACTCCAGTATATCAGCACCCACGATTAACGATGACCATTCTTAACCGTTTCATCCCCTTTGGTACCTATAAGGCAATCAATCTCTTTGGCATTATCTTTACGAAGATGCCCTTGGTGCCAAGAGAAGTGAACCACGAGATGATTCATACCCGTCAGCTTTTGGAAATGGCGGTCTTCGGATTTTATCTGTGGTATGTGGTGGAGTGGGGCATTCGCTTCTTGAAGTTCCGAAATATGAAAACGGCATACTATAATATATGTTTCGAGCGCGAAGCGTATGCCAACGAATCCGATCTTTCCTATCTGAAAAAACGGAAGCCTTTTGCAGCGTTCAAATATCTATAAAATGAGCTTTTCGTGCGCTTTAAGAGGAATAGTAGTGTGTTTTTCGTGATAGAATCAAACTTTTTTCTTTGGAAATTGAAAAAAACGTCGAAAAAGTTTTGTCAGTTTTCGGAAAAGTACTACCTTTGCAGTCGCAATTCGGCGGAAGAGCATCAAAAACGCCTTTGACAAAGGCCCAGGTGGCGGAATGGTAGACGCGCTCGTTTCAGGTGCGAGTGGTGAGAGCCGTGCAGGTTCGAGTCCTGTTCTGGGCACACAAATTAGATTGCATATTGCGGAAATAGCTCAGTTGGTAGAGCACAACCTTGCCAAGGTTGGGGTCGCGAGTTCGAGTCTCGTTTTCCGCTCAACGCATAATTGCGGAAATAGCTCAGTTGGTAGAGCACAACCTTGCCAAGGTTGGGGTCGCGAGTTCGAGTCTCGTTTTCCGCTCAAAAGTAGCCTTAGGGTTATTTTTTTTTGTGCCTTTAACTCTGTCTGAGGTACTTTCGCCCAACAAAACAAATAAAAACAGTATTTTTGTTTTGTTATGTGCGCACTTATTCGTACCTTTGCACTCAAATTCAAAATATCAGAATAGACAATGCCGTCAATATCAGTACGGGGCACAGAAATGCCCTCATCTCCAATCCGTAAGTTGGCTCCTCTGGCTGAAGATGCCAAGAAACGGGGAATTCATGTTTATCATCTCAATATCGGTCAGCCCGACCTGCCTACACCGCAGATTGCGCTCGATGCGATGAAAAACATCGACCGAAAGATTTTGGAATACAGCCCGAGTCAAGGTTACAGAAGCTATCGCGAGAAGTTAGTCGGCTATTACGATAAGTTCAACATCAAGCTCACAGCCGACGATATCATCATCACCAGCGGAGGTTCCGAAGCAGTGCTGTTCGCATTCCTCTCTTGTCTCAACCCAGGCGATGAGATTATCGTTCCCGAACCAGCATACGCCAACTATATGGCTTTTGCAATCTCAGCAGGTGCTGTCATTCGTACGATTGCTACCACCATCGAAGAAGGATTCTCGTTGCCGAAAGTGGAGAAGTTCGAGGAACTCATCAATGAGCGCACACGTGCCATCTTGATTTGTAATCCTAACAACCCTACAGGCTATCTCTACACACGCCGTGAGATGAACCAGATTCGCGACCTCGTGAAGAAGTACGACCTCTATCTCTTCTCCGACGAAGTCTATCGTGAGTTTATCTATACAGGTAGCCCATACATTTCTGCGTGCCATCTCGAAGGCATCGAGAACAATGTGGTGTTGATCGATTCCGTATCGAAGCGCTATAGCGAGTGCGGTATCCGTATCGGCGCCCTGATTACCAAGAATGCAGAGGTGCGTAAAGCGGTGATGAAGTTCTGTCAGGCACGACTTAGTCCTCCGTTGATTGGTCAGGTCATTGCTGAAGCTTCGCTCGATGTGCCTGAGAGCTACACACGCGATGTTTACGATGAATACGTAGAACGTCGTAAATGTCTCATTGACGGTCTCAACCGCATTCCAGGCGTTTATTCGCCTATCCCTATGGGTGCATTCTACACGGTGGCCAAACTGCCGGTCGACGATAGTGAGAAGTTCTGTGCTTGGTGTCTATCCGAATTCAATTACGAAGGCGAGACCGTCATGATGGCACCAGCAGCAGGATTCTATACCACTCCAGGCTCGGGACGTAACGAAGTACGAATCGCCTACGTGCTGAAGAAGGAAGACCTCATGCGTGCCTTGGTCGTTTTGAAGAAAGCCATCGAAGCATATCCGGGTAGGGTTGAATGAATTTCGAACGATTCATAGCAAAGCGTATTTATGCCAATACCGACGGGAAACGGCAGATTTCCCGTCCAGCCATTCGTATTGCCCTGATAGGTATCATGATAGGTATGGCTGTGATGATTATCAGCATTGCTGTGGTGATGGGCTTTAAGTCCGAAGTCAGTTCGAAGGTAGTAGGATTCGGCTCACATCTGCAGGTCATCAGCGTGACCCTCGATCAAGACCGTCAGGTCATGCCCGTACTCACTACCGACAGCCTCAAGCGGGTTATCCGTCGCAATCCGCAGGTGTCACATGTGCAACGCTATGCTACCAAGATGGGAATGCTGAAGACTGCAGACGACTTCCGCGGCATCCAGTTCAAGGGGGTAGGTGAGGACTACGACCTCTCGTTCTTCAAACAATACCTGAAGGAAGGTACATTACCCGTCTTCAGTTCTAAGGAATCGAAGAACCAGCTGTTGGTTTCGCAGCGCATTGCTTCCGACCTCAAGATACACTCAGGCGACAAGGTGTATGCCTATTTCGTGAATGATAAAGGCATGCGTGCGCGTCGTTTTACCGTCTGCGGTATCTACGAAACCCATCTGTCCGAATACGACCGCAACATCGTGCTTACCGACATCTATACAGTTCGCAAACTCAACAATTGGGAGGCAGACCAGTCCTCAGGCTTCGAGATAAGCATCCGTGATTTCGAGCAGCTTAACCAGGTGACCGATGAGCTGAGTAGTATTATAGATAAGGTGTACGACCGCGACGGTTGCATGTATGGCGTGTTCAATATCCGTCAGTTAGCCCCCAATATCTTCTCATGGCTTGGAGTGCTCGACATGAATGTCATCATGATTCTTGTCCTGATGATTTGTGTAGCCTCATTCACCGTGATGTCAGGATTGCTCATCATCATGCTCGAGCGTATCAATATGATAGGCATCCTCAAGTCGTTGGGAGCCACTAACTTCTCCGTCCGCAAAATCTTCGTCAACTTCTCCGTCATGTTGGTAGGGCGCGGTATGCTGTGGGGCAATATCATCGGACTGCTCATTTGCTTCCTCCAGAGCCAGTTCCACCTCGTCCGCCTCAATCCTTCCGTCTATTATCTCGATGCAGTCCCTATCCGCTACGACTGGCTTCTCTTTGTGTTGGTGAACGTCATCACCCTCGTCATCTCCTTCATCGTCGTTTTCGGCTCCTCCTACCTCATGAGTATCAGTCGTCCAGCCCGCACCATGCGGTTTGATTAAAGTCCTTGACAAACTAAAGTCTAAGGTCTAAAGTCTAACATCTAAAGCCTAACCAATGAAGAAACTGTCAGCATTCATCAGCCTATTATTGTTGCTTGCCGCCTGTACAGGTGACAAGACGGTCGGGGATTTGCTGGAACGAGCAGAAGGTTATCTGCCAGTCTATCCCGATAGTGCCGACATGATGCTCTGTCGCGTCGATTCCATTTGGGGCACAGACGGTCCAGATAGCCGTGAATCAGAAGCCTATCATAAACTGATTCGGACAATGACAAACGCCATTTGGTTGCGCAATATCAAAGGTGATACCCTCATACGTCCTGCCTATCAGTATTACAAGGAGAAAGCAACAGGAGGATTTTGGCCCTTCCATTCATCAGCCGATCAGCGCCATTATGCCCAGAGTTGCTATTATATGGCACGTCATGAGGCATCCCATCATAACACTAAGATAGCGGAAGACTTGTATCGTGAGGCCATCAAGTATGCCGAAAAGGCAGAAGACTGGCGCACCCACTATCTGTCGAACAACCAACTGGGCGCCATCATGTATCAGAGCAATCCCAAGGAAGGAATACGGTTGCAGACCGAGGCACTTGCGTCATACAAGAAATGCAATAACCAGCCAGCCAACTACATCAATATCCTCATGTCCCTCAGCAACCGGTATATGGCGATAGGCGATGCTGAAAAGGCATTCGAGTGTATCAACGAAGCCTATGAAGTAGCTGTGCAGGAGAAGCTGGATGCCAAGAAATACGATTGTATGCGCTATGCCTCAGTGCTCTATTTCCTGTCGGGCGACTATGAGAAATCGTTGGAATTGGCCAAAGAAGGTATGAACGAAATCAATCGTTTCACCAGCACCTCTGCCAATTTCATCCTTGCCATCAGCTATCTGGCGAAAGACTCGTTAGAACAGGCTCGTTCCGCACTCCTGAGCATCAAGCCTGCCGACAAGTCAGAAGATGTGGCCATCTATCACAACCTGTGTAAAATAGCCATCCTGCAAGCCGATACCACATCGGCACACCGTTACCTCGATTCCCTATCCATCGTCACCACAAAGATGGTTCAGAATGTCCATAAGACCAAGGATGCTTACTATCGGGATGTGATAGCGAAAGAGCAGCGCGAAGAGCATCTGTCCCATCAGAAGTGGATGTTGGTCACGTGGATTGCAGCCATTCTGCTCATCCTCGTCCTCTTCATCTTCTATCATCGCCGCACTAGCCGCCTGCGCCGTCAGGCATACTTGATGAAGCGCAAGCATGAGATCGAGACACACAACATGCTCCTTATGGATCAGCGTCGTCAGCACGAAGCCGACCAGCAGATTATCCATCAGAAGAGCCTCACCTCCGCCCTCCTACAGAAACACTTCCTCCGCCATCTGGCAGAAGTCAAAGCCGATTTGGAAGATGCCGACAGCATCAAGATGAACCAGGAGATATGGCAGGAAATCGAAGACATACTCAATTCCGCCGACAACGGATTTGTTCGCCGCCTGCGCAACAAGTACAAGTCGTTCGACGAAGAAGACATCCAGCTCTGCATGTTGGTAAGGATGAAAGTGACGAAAAAGACCCTTGCCGAGATATTCCACATAGGTATTGATGCCGTCAAAAAGCGCAAGCAGAAACTGAAACGCGTGGGCTTTAATGTTGCTGATAACGACATCTCTTTAGACGAAATCATAGAAAAATTGTAATTACATTATAGGTGTCATAAGAAAGGAGCTATTTACTTTCCATCTTAAAAAAAGAATGTTTGATGCAATATTTTTGCCATTTCATGTGTATATATATACAGGATATAGCGAATAGAATGCATGAGCATTAATCAGCATAAGATGATACAAGGACTGCGTAATCAAGACCGCAGTACGCAAGAACAGACGCTAAACGAATATGGGAGCATGGTATTTGCTACCATCTCACGCATCGTATTACGTCAGGAGGATGCTGAAGAAGTGTATCAGGATGTCTTTGTGAAGGCATTCCGGCATATTGATACTTTTGATGAGACAAAAACATCATTTTCTAACTGGCTCTGTAGGATTGCTTACAATGTGTCGCTGAACTTTGTGAGAGATCATAAGCAACCTGTTATCTATATCGACGATATGGACACCGCACTCAACGGAAAGCTCAATCAAGAGATTGACCATCTGTTTTGGCAACAGGATGAACATACGATACAAGCAGTTGAGCAAGCTCTCTCTCTGTTGGATATTAAAGAGCAATCACTGATTTACATGTATTATTTTGATAATCTGAGCATAAAGGAGATTGCCTATATCATGGATATGCAGCCCTCGACAGTCGGCTCCTCTCTCCATCGTATCCGTCGGAAACTATATAAAATCATTATAGATCAACAATCCTCAACCCTATAAATCACCGAGATGTCATGAGAAAAGAAAAAGAATTCAATCAGGAAAAAGATTATGCCATACGTGAAGCAGTATGTAGGCAGGCACATAAAAAGCCAACTATGCCATCCGACCTCAACCAGCGTGTGATGGCACGAATGAATCAGGGGCCGCGTACCATTCTTAAAAGGCGTATATGGATAGCTGCTGCATGTGTGGCTGTTGCAGTTATTGTGACACTCTTGTTCGTTAATAACAATCATGGGACATCTATCCCTAATGAATCTTTGACTGCTCAAGGAAGCGTTAACAATCAGCCACAGACTCAAACAAATGATGCCGTCAATACGATTACACCCTCTGCTCCAGAAGCAATTACAAACAACATACCGACACCACGAAAGGTGCAGAAAACACAGAGGAGCATCAAGGATAAGCCAGTAGATAAAGAGGAAGTGGCAAGTATTATAGAAGAACCAACTCATGAAGAATATGCAGATGCAGAACCCATTACGCCGCCTATCCAAAAGGTTGTTAATCCCACGAACTATGATCCTCATGCACTTACTCCTGATAACATGGACCGAATGATTGCCCAAATGGCAGCATACTATAAGGTGCAAGGGTTGGAACTCAACTGTTCGAACAATGACGACTTCATGAATGGCACAATGTATGTCTTACCCGATGATGAAGACATCGACATCATAGGCCGTCTGTATGCCACTTTATTACGTTTCGACACTTCTGCACCCAACATCCAGTTGATGTGCTCGTCCGAGCAGTTCTTCTTCTGTATGACCAACGAGAGAGATGGTAAGACGACAGAGGATTATTGGATGGCAGAACGAAGTCGTGGACGGATTTATCTCTATCGGACGCAATCGACAGCAGACGAGCCTGTATCTTCGGCTTGTTTCTTCGAATACGTAGCTAAGCATGATAGGAAACATAGTAATTACAGCTAAAAAACAGGGTACAATGAAAACATATAGAATCATGCAAGTCTGTGCATCGATAGCATTGATGCTCGTACCAATGTATTGTCTTTCACAGATAAAGCCAGTTAATGCTTGTGCAGATGGTTGTATAATCATAACAAATCCCGAAGAACTTAAAGAAGCTGACCCCAACGACACAACCGTAAACTGGTCAGAGGGGTTCCGCATCATTGAGCCAGGAACCATTGGGTATAACGTGAATATTCCACTAAAGACAAAGCTGCCAGTACGTTCGTGGGCAATCGTTCGTGAGCGGAACCAGACCGTGCTCTATTGTTATTTTGTGGCACCATTTAATGCAACGAAAGAGATATGGCTTGGAGGTGATGAGGCATATATTGTTGATACCAAAACAGGTACAAGGTATAAGGCTCGTGGAACAGATGATCCGATGAGCTGGAATCAGACTTTCGGCATCAAAGCACCTGCAGGGTCATGGGTGGAATTCCGTGTCTACTTCCCTCCACTGCCAAAGAATGTGCAAGAAGTGTATATCTTTGGTGTACAGAAATGGGGATTCAGGGGGCAAAATAAAATTTGGATAGGCAATACAAAAACCAATCAATACGACAAGAAGATTCCGAAGTTTCATGTTCCTCAACTGATTGAGCCAGAGAAAGCGGATTATGATCCTGACGACATGGATACTTATGCAGTATATAACAACGCTCATCTGGTGCAGCCCATGAAAGAAAAGACAATGGCCATTTGGCTCACTCCCGAGGCCACTTATCTTGCCCTTACTGCCATACAGAATTGGACACGTGAATATTTCAGTTTTCAGTCAACCATCGTATTGATTAGTGAGTCATCATCGACTAAGCAATACAAGTTGCGAAAGGTACTGGGCCTTCCGACTGACCGCCAGTTCTTTATTGAAGGACTCGTTGGTGACCATCAGGCATTCATCCTTGAATTCGAACCCCTGCCGCTCGATGTGACCACTATCTCATACTACGAACCAGAGGGGCAACCCTTCAAAGCATGGGGAGCTAATTGGGATGCGACGTTCATTACAAATCTGAATGTATCAGAACTGAAAGCCAATCAGAAACTCTTTAAATACTATAAACGTAAAATCAAGAAATAATATCCTTCTGCAGGCTCAGGATGTAAGGAAATTGGTATGTGAATACCAATATTGTAGTAATTGTTTTTGCTGTTGTCCTCCTGTACAGCGGTGCAGGGGGCACAGCTTTTAAAAAAACGTGTTTTTCACTTGACTTTTTCTACCCTTTTGCGTTATATATATAAGGAAATCATGTGGTTTCTTGGCTCAAATCGTTGAATGTTAAAAAATAATGTATAAATTTGCAAGCGAAATAACTAAAACAATCGAATATGAAACAACTCTTTTTTATATTACTCGCGTTGCTGCCTGTCAGTATGAGGGCGCAGCATAACCATCTGTCTGTCACCAAGGGACCAGGCGGTTTTGAAATGGGTTCACAAAATCTTGTCGTCGACAGTGTATTTCGTGATATGAAATACTATACGTTTGGTAAATTATGGAAGGGAGAAGATAGCCCATTTTTGACACTATACCGTATAGGCAAATCAGGGGATTATGAGCTTTCTTTACTATTCTTTAATTATGATGGTTTTTATGTTTTAGATCAACCTACAGTCATCCTTACGGACGAATTGGGTGAAGAAACTGTCTTGCATCAGTCACCATTAATTGCTGCGGGATATCATCGGGAAGAAGTTGGAGGAATTCGTAAACAGTTACCCATTGCTGGTGAATCTAGATATGACCAGCTCAGGCCTATCAATGTTGACACCTCTCTTCTGTTACATACGCACTTCCAATATATTACGGACCTATATTTCTCTATTCCTAACATTGAAGAATTTGCCAAGCACAAGTACGTAAAACTGTCATTGAGTGATGGTGAATTAGAGTATGACCTCAGAGAGGGTAGCGCTAAGACGGTTAACAAGTTCAACAAGAAACTGCAGAAAGCAGTGAAACATGTTACCAAACTTAAGGAGAAGCATCAACGAACCATATTGTAAATAAGATTGAGAACTGAAGTATTCACATCTCACTTCTCATTGATGCCATTCACGAATTCGCTGATGTTGTAGTTGTTGGCTACGGCGAGTTTGGCACAGTTCTGTATTTGTCGGCGATTGGTGTCGTTCACGATGTCGGGTTCTTTCTTCCCGTAGGTGGAGCGGTCGTCGCTGAGGTTGACATTGAAGCAGGGGGCGATGATGGATTCGAACACGGTGCAAGCAAGGAGGTAGCGGCCTTGGTAGGTGCTGATGTGCTGGTTGTCGCGCGTCCATTCGTTCTCGGTGGTGACAGAGGTGAGGTTGCGGGCATTCTGCACAGCTGTGCCGCAGGGGATGATGATGTCGATTCCGGATTTCTGCTTCATCTCGTTGGATGCCTGACATATGCGGCGCCACATGTCTTCCTGGGTGCCGTAGCGGTTCAGGTCTTTGTGACGGGACGAGTAAGCCCAGGTCTGGTTGAAGGCGAACGTGGTGCGGGGCGAGATGGTGGTCAGCTTATAGGCTTGCAGGACTTTCGATAGATATGGCTCGTAGGAGTCGTAGTTGCCTGATTCGAGTGAGTATTGCTGGAACACCACCACATCGTAGGCATAGCGACGCATGGCGTTGCGAATGGTAATCTTGTTCTCAAGTTTCTTCTCGCCTCGAGAGTCGTACAACCAGAGTTCGTACACGGGTTCGTCGCTCTTGAAATATTCGTAGTGCTGCTTCATGGAGCATCCGCCCTTGTAGAGCACATACACAGCCACGGTGCTCAGTTTGGCTGAACGCAGGAGCGAGGGAAGGGCTGTGCAGGCATCGATGGAGAAGGAGTTGCCGATGAACAGCACATCGAGTTTATAAGGTAGGTAGGGCAGGGGTGGATTGCAGAAATAGCCTTTTTCATTTCCTATGGTCTGGGCATGAAGAAGCCCCCCCCCAATGAAAAATGTAAAAATGAGAAAATGTAAAAATTTAAAAATGCGAGAATGTAGAAATGCAAGTCGTTTCATAACTTTCAACTTTAAATTTTTAGTAGCTCAGGAGTTCAGTAGTTCAGTAGTTTAGACATTACTTTGCTGTTGTTATCTATCGTCTGTCACTCCTTATTATCAACTATCAACTTTAATTAGTTATTATTGCTTTTTTGCCTTGCTGTATTTCTTTTTGACGGTATTTCCCGTTGAGGGTAACATTGCCGTGCAGGGCGGTGAGATGGAGCTGGTCGGCATCGAAGTCGGCTACGCAGTTGCTTTCTCCAAGTATTATGAGGTCTGCCGTGTTGGCTTTTCCGCTGATGACGACGTTGCCTGTGTGGTCGTTATGCATTAACAGTTGCTCGGCTACATCGACATCGGCTGTAGTGCTGCCTGCTCCCGAAATCATGAAGTTACATTCGTGGGCTGAGCGGATATGCTGGAAAATAGCATTGCCGTCGCCTGAACTTTCGTAGCTGAAGGAGCCTATGGTGAAGACGGAATCAAGCTCGAGGTTGCCTGTACCGAGCATACCTATCTGAATATCGGGTGTGTGGATAGGTCCGACGGACTTGAAGTTACCTGTACCGCATACGGCAAGGATCTGGAGGCTCGGGCAGGATACGTAGAGGGTGATGCGGGAGGGACCTGAGGTAAACTGATTGGTGCCGAAGTTCTCTTCGTTTTTGATGCTTACGGTCAGTACATGGCTGTCGACCTCTATATTGACGGCATTAAGGAGGCTGGCTGGGCCTTCGGCCTCGATGCTGTAGTCGCCTTCGGTGAAAACAATATCGGGACTGCCCATATTGGTAATCTGATAGAAGGCTCCGGAAAAACTGAGCGGTTTGCGTACTTTTTCTGTTTCGCGGGGTGTGTCTTGTTTCGCCCCTTCTTTGGCGGGTTGGTTTTGCTGTCCCGACTGATTGCAACTTGCGAGCATTGCGATGCTAAAAATTGCCAAAAATATCCGTTTCATGATGGTTTTGTCTTCTCTTTTGTCTGTTTAGTCACGAATTTCGGTACAAAATTAGTGATTCTTCCTCAATTATTTGTATATTTGCAAAGTAAATTAGAATATTTAACGATAATTAAGCGAAAAATGGCAGTAAAAAACAACTATATCTCGGTTGCATATCAATTATATGTGAATGACGGGGAGAACGGAAAGGAAGATTTGGTGGAAGAATGTTCGGCCGAACACCCTTTCATGTTTATCAGCAAACTGGGTGCTGTGCTCGAACCGTTCGAGGATGCACTCGACCCTTTGAACGAGGGTGATAATTTCGATTTCGTCATTCCATGTGACAAGGCATACGGACCGTTCGACGAACAACTGATGTTTGATGTTCCGAAGACTGCCTTTATGCAGAACGGGAAATTCGATACGAAGCATATCTATGAAGGAAATATCATTCCTTTGCAGGCGGAGGACGGAAGCCGATTCAATGGTGTGGTGATCGAAGTGAAGGAAGATGCTGTGACGATAGACCTGAACCATCCTCGTGCCGGACAGGACTTGCATTTCGTGGGTACGGTTGTGACGCACCGCGAGGCCACGAACGAGGAAATCACGCAGATGATTACAGCCCTCAGTGGTGGCTGCGGAGGTTGTGGAGGCGGATGCAGTGAAGGTTGCGGAGGATGTGGCGAAGGTTGCGGAGGATGCGAAGGATGAATGCATTCGGAAATATATACAGACTGACTACCTTTGGCGAAAGTCATGGAGAGGCTTTAGGTGGCGTGATTGACGGCATTCCTGCAGGGATTGACGTGGATATGGAGTTTGTTCAGTCGGAACTCGACCGCCGTCGTCCGAGACAGGGTGTGCTGACGACTGCCCGTAATGAGGCGGACAAGGTGGAAATCCTTTCAGGTGTGTTTGAGGGAAAGACCACAGGTTGTCCTATCGGCTTCATCGTCCGTAATGCGGACCATCATTCGGCTGACTATACGGCTATCAAGGATGTGTATCGTCCGTCGCATGCCGACTATACTTATCAAATGAAGTATGGCATCCGTGACTACAGAGGTGGCGGACGTACTTCGGCTCGTGAAACGCTGTGTCGTGTGGTTGGCGGAGCATTTGCGAAACTGGTGCTGCGCCAGAAGGGTATTGTCATTGAGGCTGACATCCTTCAGGTGGGCAGCCAGAAACTGCAAGGCACGAAGGAGGAACGGCAGGCTCAGATGGAAGCCATCGTAGGTGCTGTGCGTGCGCAGAACGACAGCATCGGAGGCATCATAGGATGTACGATCAGGAATTGTCCGGTAGGCTTGGGTGAGCCGGTCTTCGGTAAACTCAATGCGGCACTTGGAGCGGCTATGCTTTCCATCAATGCCGTGAAGGGGTTTGACCTGGGTGACGGATTCGAAGGTGTGGGGCAGACAGGTTCGCAGATGAATGATGAGTTCTATAACGATCATGGGCAGATCCGCACACGTACCAATCACAGCGGAGGTATTCAGGGAGGTATAAGCAACGGCGAGGATATCGTGTTCCGTGTGCTGTTCAAGCCTGTACCGACTATCCTGCGTGAACAACGGACGGTCAACACAGCAGGTGAGGAGGTTACATTCACGGCGAAGGGCCGTCATGACCCTTGTGTGTTGACACGTGCTGTCCCCATCGTGGAAGCTATGGCTGCAATGACGATACTGGATTATTGGTTGTTGAAGCAGTAGCCATCCCCTTAGCTTAAGAGGTAAGGAGTAAGAGGTAAGAGGATAGTTCGCTGGTGTTAACATCCTATGGTGTTCTTTCACCTCTAACCTCTCACCACTCACCTCAAAAGTTGCACTCTCCCTTTAGGGAGAGCGGGGAGAGGGTCTAATATAAATTATACATTATACATTTTATATTATATTTCGATGTCATTAAACAAAGTAATGCTCATAGGAAACGTCGGACAGGAACCGACGGTGAGATATTTAGATACAGGTGTGTGTGTGGCTTCAGTACGTCTGGCTACCACCGATCGCGGATACACTATGCGTGACGGTACTCAGGTACCTGAACGTGCTGAGTGGCACAGCCTTATCTTCTGGGACAAGTTGGCTGAGACGGTTGAGAAGTATGTGCACAAGGGCGATAAGCTGTATGTGGAAGGAAAAATACAGACACGCAGTTATGTCGATAAACAAGGTATCACCCGGCAGGTCATAGAGATCATGGTAAGCAATATGGAGATGCTGACACCCAAATCAGTAGCTACACCTGCAGCACAAGGGATTGCTGGTAGTTATCCACAGCAGGCAGCAACAGCCCAGCCTGTTACCAATGTGTCGGAAACTGAAGAACCTCCATTCTAAACATGATATACTACGATAAACAAACTGACGGAATACGCGTAGTCGTGTGGCATGTCACCGAGGAATATGAAGAACTACTTGGCATGTTGCCTGATGCTGATTCTGTGCAGAACGAAGCCGAACAGCAGTTCAGTTCGGAGTTTCGTAGGGTAGAGTGGACGGCTGTCCGTGTGCTCTTATATACGGTGCTCGATCGTCAGGTACACATCAGCTATAACGAACAGGGTGCTCCCATGCTCCCCGATTACGAAGGACTGCATATCAGCATCTCGCATACGAAGGGCTATGTAGCAATCGCCTTGTCGGAAACGGCAGTGGTGGGTATCGACGTGGAGCAGATAGAGCGTCTCAATAACAATCAGTTCGACGATAAGGAGAAGATGCCTCGTGTGGAGAAGGTTCGTAACCGTTTCATGCGCGATGATGAGTATGCAGAGACCCTCGTGGGTATGTTGCTGCATTGGTCGGCCAAGGAGACGGTGTTTAAAGTATTAGGACGTGAAGGGGTGGACTTTCAGGACGAGATGAAGGTGCAGCCGTTCGACGAGACGCAGTACGAAGGTGATTTCCAATTAGAAGACATGAAAGAAGACGACACCTATATTATATATTATAAGGTGTTCGACGATTTTGTGTTGACCTATACAAAACGTAGCTAACATGAACAAGAATATAACAATCATCGCAGGTCCATGTGTCATCGAGACGATGGATGTGCTGGAAACCGTAGCGCAGGAATTGGTCAGGCTGAACCAAGTGTATGGTCTTGATATCATCTTCAAGGCTTCGTTCGACAAGGCAAACCGTACCTCCATCCACTCTTATCGTGGTCCTGGTTTGGAAAAGGGTTTGCAGATGTTGGGAGATGTGAAGGCGAAGTACGGACTTAGGATTCTGACCGATATTCACGAGAGCTGGCAGGCACAGCCTGTTGCTGAGATTGCTGACGTGATTCAGATTCCTGCATTCCTCTGCCGCCAGACCGATTTGCTGGTAAGTGCAGCCAAGACAGGAAAGACGGTGAATATCAAGAAGGCACAATTCCTGAGCGGTGTCGATATGCAGTACCCTGTACAGAAGGTGCGCGAGAGCGGAAACAACAAGGTGTGGCTTACAGAACGTGGCAACATCTACGGGTATAACAACCTGGCGGTCGATTTCCGTAATATAGCTGATATGAAGAATATCACCGATACGGTCATCATGGATTGCACGCATTCTGTGCAGCGTCCGGGAGCTATGGACGGAAAGACGGGAGGTGATCGTACGTTTGTCCCTGCTATGGCACTTGCTGCTAAGGCATTTGGTGCTAACGGTTTCTTCTTCGAGACCCATCCCGATCCCGATAAGGCGCTGAGCGACGGACCGAATATGCTTTATCTGAAAGACTTTGAACCTGTGGTGAAATCATTGATAGATTAACGAATATGGAAATAAGAGACATAGCGGCACGGTGTCTGCGTGACGAATCGCAGGCGTTGCTGGATTTGATTCCACAACTCGACGGCAATTTTGATGGTGCTGTCAACCTATTGTATAATTGTAAGGGCCACGTGGTCCTTTCGGGTGTAGGTAAGTCGGGACATATTGCAGCGAAGATTGCCGCAACGTTGGCGAGTACAGGTACACCTGCGTTTTATGTGAATCCTCTCGATGCCTTACATGGTGATTTGGGTATGATTACCGAGAACGATGTAGCGCTGTTGATTTCTAATTCGGGCAACTCCGACGAGATACTGCGTATGGCGGCATTCTTGGAAGAACGAAGACTTCCGATAGTAGCATTGACGGGTAATCCTGAATCTTTGTTAGCGCGTACTGCTACGCATCATATCAATGTGGCGGTAGAAAAGGAAGCATGTCCGCTGAATCTGGCTCCAACTTCATCGACGACTGCTGCAATGGCGATGGGCGATGCGTTGGCTTGTGTGTTGATTGAATTGCGACATTTCAAGGCGCAGGACTTTGCGATGTTCCATCCAGGCGGACTGTTGGGAAAGAAACTGGTGACAAAGGTGAAGGACGTGATGTATACGGAGCACCTGCCGATTATCCCACCCGAAATGAAGCTCATCGATGCGCTGATTTCCATCAGCAATGGTCATCTGGGACTGGGAGTGGTTATGCGTGAAGATAGGATTCTGGGTATCATCACCGATGGTGACATCCGTCGTGCGGTGGAAGGTTCGAAGGAGAACGTCTTCAATATCTCGGTATCGGAAGCGATGACGAAGACTCCGAAGACCATCAATCCAGAAGCAAAGTTGACACAGATTCAGTATATGTTCCACAAGTACAAAATACACTCCCTGCTTGTAGTCGATAAGAACAATCACTTATTAGGTATCGTCGACTACTTCGCAATCATGAATTAATAATTAAAAAAAGGCTTCCGATTGGAAGCCTTTTTTGATTACATCACCTGTTCGGTGCTATATGCTTTGTTTATGATATTGACTGCGTTGAGGGTGCGTGGGAATCCGATCCACGGGAGGATGACGGTTGCTACGGCAATCATTTCGTCCTTCGTGATTTTATGGTTCTTGCATCCACGAGCATGAACGAGCAGACGGTCATCACATCCACCCATTGCGGCGATGAGGCAAAAACAGATCAACTCACGGTGCTGGGTATCGATACCGTTGCGTGAGTAGAAGTAGCCGAAGCAATATTCAGCCATGAACTTACCGATGTGTTCCTGTCCCTTTGGAGCAGAGGCAATCATATTCTCTCCTGCACCAGGACCGAAAGTCTCGTTCATCAGTTCCAATCCACGCTTGAATGCCTCCTCGTCGTTCTCGACTGTATTCTGAGGGTCGAGTGGCAATCGGATGCCGTTGTTCTCGAAGATATCGTTCATCAACAGAGTATAGTCGACGAGTAGCGCAGCACCTACATATGGGTAGGCCATGTAAACGATTTCGCGTATCTCGCGAGGCTTTACACCGAAGTTGAGACATGCATCGACGAAAAGTTTGAATTCGTTGATGGCATTGCAACCAATAGTAGCCGCAAGGATGCACATCACGCGCGTTTTCTCCAGCACATAGCCTTCTGACTTCTGGAGGGTCTTATCGAATGCAAAGTTATCTACGATTTCTGTGAGTTCTGGGTCGGTACGCAGGCTGTTGATTTGTGCTCTCGATGAGAAACTGCGACGGATTTCGTCGTGTGCCCGCTTTGTGATTTTTACTTCTTTCATTTCGTTGTAAGTTTTAGTTACCTTGCAAAAGTACGAAATTAATTCAATATGGACAATAATTTTCGGCGATTTTGTGAATAATTCACATTTCTCGCGGTGCTATACAGTTTTTTTTGTACTTTTGCAGTACATTTTTCAATCTTTCAATTCTTCAATTTTTCAATTAAATAAGGTGACCATGAAACGAACGATTCTTTGTTTCCTCTCAATGAGTTTGTTAGCGCTGAGCATCGGCGCACAGAATGAGCAGCGTCGTCCACGATTTGGTTTCGATGCAACCAATCCCGATGTGCACGACCCTGTAATGGCACGTTGTGACGGTACGTATTATATTTTCGCCACAGGGCAGGGTATCGGTTCTATGACATCAACCGATATGAAGACGTGGCAGACAGGACGCGCTGCGATGCCCGAGATTCCCCAATGGGCGATGGATGCTGTGCCTGGTTATCGCGGCCATACATGGGCGCCCGACATCAGTCTGCATAATGGTACGTGGTACATGTACTATAGCTGCTCGACATTCGGCAAGAATGGTTCGGCTATCGGATTGATGACAAATAAAACGCTGAATCCGGAATCGCCCGACTATAAGTGGGAGGATAAAGGCGTTGTGGTACGCAGCGAACAGGGAAAGACTCCTTGGAACGCTATCGATCCAAACCTCATCGTCGATGAGAAGGGACATCCGTGGCTTACGTGGGGTTCGTTCTGGGACGGTATCCAGCTCGTACAGCTTGATAAGGATTTTAAGACTCCGAAGGGAGAACCGAAAACCATTGCTCGCCGTTATCTGCGCAACCAAATGGCGCAACTCGTTTCGAAGGAAGATATGGAACGTGCCAATCAGGCTCCTGATGCAGGAGCGAATGCTATCGAGGCACCGTTTCTCATCCACGAAGGTAAGTATTACTATCTTTTTGCTTCATGGGACTACTGCTGCAAAGGTGCGAACAGCAACTACAAGACGGTGGTAGGACGCTCGAAGAAAGTATCTGGTCCCTATCTCGACCGTTCGGGGAAGGATATGGCAGCAGGTGGGGGAGAAATCATCGCGCAGCGTGATGATGACTATTACGGTATTGGCCACACTTCAGCATACCAGTTCGACGGACAATGGTACTTCATGGCGCACGGCTATGCACGAGCCAACAACGGAGCATCTAAACTCGTTATCAAGAAGATGCACTTCACATCCGACGGTTGGCCCGAACTAGATTAGTTCGATGTAGCCGATAAAGAAAACTTACAAATAAAGCGAAGGTGCAAGTTCCGTCGAACCTGCACCTTCTTTGGGGAAGAAATTTCTTATATATTATGTTGTCATGAGTAATTTCATTGACGATTTATCTTATATTTTTACCTTCCCTGATTATTTATTTTTACATAAACATTGGGCGATGCATTCTTGGGATGAAGCGTGCTGGAGCCTTTGACTGTGCTACCGGACGGATTTCCTTCTGTACGTTTGCTATTGCGCTTGCCAGAGCCTTGCTGCTTACCTGAGTGCCGTTGATGACGATCGTGTTGTCCTTTGCGTTCACGAGGATGTCCATCAGTTCAGGAACTGAGAGTTCGTAGTTGCACTGGTAGTAGTCGGCGTTGCGGTCCTTTGGCATCACGTTCACGTTGCCTTCGCTGAGTTCGCTGGTGAGGACGCTTTCACCGTTCATATTGATGATGTCGAAATTGAAATCTACTGCCTCGCTGGCTTCCTCGATGATGCTGAGGATGCACTGGTTGGTCGTG
>JAGAAL010000007.1 GCA_017615245.1 Bacteroidaceae bacterium | reverse complement strand
GGGGAGTTAAAGGGAAGTTATCGCGGTCTTTGACCGCTTGGAAGTTAAAAGGACGAATGTTTTGAAAGCATCTAACGAGTAACGTCCCTTCATAGCCTTTTAACTTCCTTTCTTTTCCTTTCCATTCCTTTATTTTGAGTGCAAAGATACGAAAAAAAACGCTGAAATGCAAATATTTTTCCCTAAAAATTATTTGTCTGAAAGAAGATATTATTCCTCAAACTGATAGCATCCTGCATCGGGTTTGTCGGTAGGGCGAAGGATGCCACGCAGGTCGCGGCGGCATTGTTCGGGCGTAAGGGTGCCATCTCCGAGGTTGCGGGCTGTTGAGAGGGTGTCGAGGCGGAAGTCGTAGAGGTAAAGCTCTGTGTCGATGAGTCGGAAATTGGTGGCGCGATGCTTGGGGCGTTCTTCTTCTTTCATCTCGTTGAGATCTTTCAGCCGGGGTTCGAAACGGCAGCCTGGGAAGTCTGCTGCTTCTTCGTTGGTGATGACGGTATTGATGAGCGACGAGACGAACCGATAGTTGAAGGCTGCATCGCTATCCTCCATGCGACTTCCGAACAGTTCATCGTCGGCATAGCCTGTGATGATGCTGTTGGTGAACTCGATAAGATGGAGGGGATAGGAGACTTTATCGGATACGTTGGTGAACATGAGTGCTGCACCGTGCTCGGCATTCCAGGGATAGAACTGTGCGAGGGTACAATGATAGAAGCGAGTGGTGCCACCGATGACGAGCACGCAATAGCGGCCTGCGTTGCTGAGTTGCGAATTGTAGATGTTGGCCTTGGTGCGTTGCAGAGAGAGGGCATCGGATGATACGTTATGAACAATACAGTTGGCCATGGTAAGCTTCGGGAGTGAGTCTTCGTCGAAGTCGTATTGCTTCTGCTTGTCTTTCTCGTTGGGTGCAATCACTCCGTAGGTCCCGCTGTGGATGTCGCAGTAGGTAAATTGGTTGTCGTGGCTCTCGGGATAGAGCATGATGCCTTCCCATTGAGCATCGAGGCGGTCGTAGGGGAGGTAGGGGAAAATCTTGTCGGTACGGTCGCCACGCATCGTAATGGGGTGTTCGAGTGTTCCGTCGCAGACCAAAGTGCCGTGCACCCGAAGCCCTGCTCCCTTATGGAAACAGAGCGTGGTGCCTGCTGCAATGGTGAGTGTTGCCCCTGTATCGACTACCAGACTATCGAGTACCACGATGGGACGGGTGGGTGCCAACGTGGTATCGGCGGTAATCGTGATGTCGCGCATGCGGATGACATCCTGCCCGTAGGCTTCGAGCTGTACGCGACGGGTCACACCATTCGACAGTGTAAAAAGAAGGGAGTCCGTAATTAGGATAGGAGAATCGGAATCATGAGGGCGGACTGTGACTTCGATGAAACAGAAGATGCTGTCCTCATGAAAAATCTCTACGTCATTGAACTGCGTATTATATTGTCCGTCGAGATTGACGCGGAAGCCGCTGCTTCCATTACTGCCCAGGCGGACTGACGAGAGACGAACTCCCTTATTATTTGGGTTGTATATGATAAGTTCCTTTGTGGCTGAGCCGACATCGGTGAAAATGGTATCAAACCTCACCGTGTCCTCCGAGAAATAGATGGGTTTCGATGGTGAAACGATGAACTCCTCATCGTCATCACTACATGCAACTACAACACCTATGAGGAGCATCAACAATGCTCCGAAAAGATGCTTCGTCAAATTGCGGTTAAAATCCATTTCGTTCAATCTTGTCATAGTTAATAACGCAAAATACAGACATTTATTGCCTATAGTGTTGAAAAAAACATAAATTATCGTAAAAAAACGAGGTCAATCAAAAAAAAACATATACATTTGTACCCTAAATTATATATATGTAAATCAAATGGCAAAAAATACGTACACATCTTCTAAGAAAAAGACAAGCAAAAGACGCACTTCGGACACGGATATCATGTCGAAAGCAGCCATCACGAAGTTCATCATCGGCATTACGTTGGTATTTATTGCGCTCTTCATGATTATTGCCTTTTCGTCGTTCCTTTATAGCGGCGCGTCGGACTATAGCATTGTTGATACGCAGAACTTCAACGATTTCTACTACAATCTCATTGCCCAGAACCGAGGTGCCAAGAACATTTGCGGTGCATTTGGTGCGTTGACTGCCTACACGTTCATCAACCGATGGTTCGGTCTTGCTGCTTACTTCATTCCAGTCTTTCTGATATTGCTTGGTTTGAAGCTTATCGGCTCGTTCCGCATCCGCATCATCCGCATCTTCATCCTGATGGGTATCCTCATGGCATGGCTCAGTCTGTTGCTTGGTGCCCTTACTATCAGTATCCCATCGCTGGGCGACAACTTCTATTATTTGGGCGGTTATAGCGGCACACAGATTGTGAAGTGGTGTGCTCTGATGATTGGCCTGCCTGGCGTCTATGGTGTCTTGGCTCTTATTGCCATCTTCATACTCCTGTATCTCAGTAGTCGTACCATCGATGTTATCCGTAGTATGATTCGCCTTGAACGCATCAAGCGTATTGGTAATCCCCTCAGTAGTCTCTGGCATCATGGTGACGATGAAGAGGATATCGAAACGGAGGACGATCCCGATAGGTTCGAAGATCCTGTAACCCATGTTATAGACCTAACTGATAAAACGAGCCTACCCCAAGATCCCGGCCTACCCCAAGGTGGAGAGCCTGCAGGTCAAACGCCTGCTGAGCCTGTCAATCTGGTAGAGCAACCCAAGCCAGGTGCTGCAGAGCAGGTAGCCATTGATTTCGATGTAGTGGCAGGTAAGTCGACACCTACAGCTACGACGCATACCGTTCCCGACATCAAGCGTGGCGATATCAGTATGCCATACGATCCTAAGCTTTCGCTTGAACACTATAAGTATCCGACTCTGAGCCTCCTTGAAAAAGGTGAAGACAATGGGCCTGCTATCGATATGGACGAGCAGAAAGCCAATAAGGATCGCATCATCCAAGTGCTTCATAGTTTCGGTGTGGAAATCAGCAGCATCAAAGCTACTATAGGTCCGACAATCACGCTCTACGAAATCACGCCAGCCGAAGGTATGCGTATCTCTAGAATTCGTAACCTTGAAGACGATATTGCCCTAAGCCTCGCTGCCGAAGGTATCCGTATCATTGCTCCTATTCCAGGTAAGGGAACTATCGGTATCGAAGTGCCGAACAAGAAGAAGTGTACGGTTTCTATGGAAAGTGTCCTCAATTCGAAGACCTATCAGGAGACAAAGATGGAACTGCCATGTGCACTTGGTAAGACCATCACGAACGAGGTGTTTATGATTGACCTTACCAAAGCACCGCATATGCTTGTTGCAGGTGCTACAGGTATGGGTAAGTCGGTTGGTCTGAATGCCATTGTGACTTCATTGCTGTATAAGAAACATCCATCGGAACTGAAGATTGTGATGGTCGACCCAAAGAAAGTGGAGTTCAGCGTTTACAATCCTATCGAAAACCATTTCCTTGCGAAGTTGGAAGAAGAGGAGGAGCCGATTATTACTGATGTGCAAAAGGTGGTGAAGACACTTAATTCGCTCTGCAAACTGATGGATACACGTTACGATCTGCTCAAAGCTGCAGGTGTTCGAAACATCAAGGAATACAATGAAGCTTTCAAGGCTCGTAAACTCAATCCGATGCTGGGGCACGACTTCATGCCATATTATGTAGTCATTATTGATGAGTTCGGTGATCTCATTATGACTGCAGGTAAGGAAATCGAATTGCCAATCTGTCGTATTGCGCAATTGGCACGTGCAGTCGGCATCCATATGATTATCGCTACCCAGCGACCAACTGCTCAGATTATCACAGGAACCATCAAGGCGAACTTCCCTGCACGTGTCGCATTCCGTGTGGCAGCCATGATGGATTCACGTATCATTCTCGACCGCCCGGGTGCTAATCAGTTGATAGGTCGTGGCGATATGCTCTACTTGAATGGTGGCGACCCGACTCGTGTACAGTGTGCGTTTGTCGACACGCCCGAAGTATCGCGTATCTGTAAGTTTATCAGTTCGCAGCAGAGTTTTGGCCATGCTGCCTATCTGCCTGAAGTGGATGATGATAGTGAAGGCGGAGGAGATAGCGGCGAACTGGCAGGACGACTTGATCCGATGTTCGAAGAATGTGCCAAGTTGGTAGTCTCTTCGCAGCAGGGTAGTACATCAATGCTTCAGCGCAACTTCTCTATTGGATACAACCGTGCCGGCAAGATTATGGATCAGCTCCAGAAAGCAGGTATCGTAGGTGCACAAGTGGGTGCCAAACCACGCGATGTGCTGGTACAGGATTTCAATACATTAGAAACCATCATTAATAATTTAAGATAAGAAAGATATGACAAGATTATATTGTTTGCTGGGTACCGTACTCATTACTTTGAGTTCGTATGCTGCATGGGATGCCAAGAGTGTACTCGACAAAGCAGCAACAGAGTATCGAAAGTGTGCAAGCGTGAACGTGACGTTCGAAGTAGCCGCGAGTGGCGATACCGATAATGGTACGATTCTGCTGCAAGGGAATAAGTTCTACACTCAGCTGTCGAATACCACAACGTGGTTCGACGGCAAGACAATGTGGTCGTATGTGAAGGACAACGAGGAAGTGAATGTAACGGAACCAAAGTCGACACAACTGGCCAAGATGAATCCATATGCTTTCATCGATATGTATAAGAAAGGATATGATGTGGCGTTTGGCTCCAACACTAAGGCATATTATGAAGTCGTGCTGACATCTACCAATGCAAAGAATTCTATCCAGAAAGCCATCATCCGCATCAATCGCATGAACTATCAGCCGATGTATATTATGATGGGTGGCTCAAAGGCAGATATCGAAATCAAGGTGACATCATATAAGAAAGGAAAGAAGCAAGCGGATAGCACTTTTAGATTTAATAAGAATAGGTATCCGAATGCAGAAATCATCGATTTAAGATAAACTAAACATGGAACATATCAAATGTCTGATTATTGGCTCAGGTCCTGCTGGATATACTGCTGCCATCTATGCTAGTCGTGCCAATCTGGATCCTGTGGTTTATGAAGGTATCCAGCCTGGTGGACAGCTCACAATTACCGATATGGTTGAGAATTTCCCAGGACATCCTGAAGAATTGTCGGGTCAAGACCTAATGGATCTGATGCGTCAGCAGGTTGATAAATTCGGTGTTGAGGTTCGCGAGCATATATGTGTGAAGAGCGACTTGAGTCAAGCACCCTATAGATTCACGTTTGAGGATGGGAGCGAGGTGGAAGCCGATACTGTAATAATCGCTACAGGTGCAAGTGCTAAATTCCTCGGATTGGATGATGAGAAAAAATACATGGGGCAGGGCGTGAGTGCATGTGCCACTTGCGACGGATTCTTCTATCGAAAGAAAGTGGTTGCTGTTGTAGGTGGAGGCGACACAGCCTGCGGTGAAGCACTCTATCTGGCATCTTTGGCATCAAAGGTATATATTATTGTTCGTAAACCATACCTCCGCGCATCCAAAATCCTTCAAGACCGCGTGATGAAGAACGAAAAGATTGAAGTGCTGTTCGAAACCAATACCGAAGGACTTTATGGCGAGAATGGGGTAGAAGGGGCTCACCTTATCTATAAAAGAGGAGAAGAGGGTGAACGCCGTTATGACCTGCCAATTGACGGTTTTTTCCTTGCTATTGGTCATCGTCCAAACTCGGAGGTATTCAAACCTTGGATAGAAACTGACGAAACAGGATTCATTAAGACCGAGGGTGCTTCACCACGTACCAATATTCCAGGTGTGTTTGCAGCTGGCGATGTTGCCGACCCGACGTATCGTCAGGCTGTTGTAGCAGCCGCTTCGGGTTGTAAGGCTGCGATGGAAGCAGAGAAATATCTCAGCGAGATATAAAAAAAACACGATATTCTGTAGTTTATTCGTAGTTTGTGCGTCAAACGGATAAAACAAAACGAAAACAGATGGATTTCAAACATTTTAGATTACTGTATAAGTTAATCTCAAAGAACAAGAAACTGAGCGAGAAGCGTCATCCGATGTTTGAACGCAACCGTTTCATGAAAATCTTTACTTATGGCATGATTGCCTTCATGGCATGCTATTTTATTTTCTTTGGTGTGGTACTTGGTAATGCTTTCCTGAACGAAAGCATCGAGGCATGCGATATGCTGAATCAAGGAATTCTGTTCCTGTTGATATTCGATTTCTGGTTACGATTCGGTATGCAGGAAACACCAGGTCAAGAGGTAAAGCCTTATAAAGTGATGCCGATACCGACCAATTCCATTATCCATATTTTCCTGATAAAGCGAGGATGGAACTGGTATAACGCGTTCTTCCTTTTCTTCTTCATTCCGTTTGGCTTCCTGACAGTTGCGCAGATGCCTTACTTCGGATGGATGAGCTTTATCGGCTACATGATTGGTGTGTGGTTGTTGTTTGTCCTCAATGCCTACTGGTATTTGATTTGGCGCACACTTATCAATCAGCATATTATCTATATTCTGTTGCCTATTATCTTCTATGCTGCGATTATCTTCGCAGGTATGGTTGCAACCGACTGGCTTTTCACCGCTTCGATGCAGTTCATGCGTGGTTTCATCGAGTGGAATCCTCTCTGCTTCCTGATAGTATTGCTTTGCATCGTAATGCTTTATTATGTAAATTTGTGGATGCAGAAGAAGTTCCTTTATGAAGAGATTGCCAAAGTGGAGAAGGTGAAGAAAGTGAAGTCGCAGGAGATGAGTTTCCTGAATCGCTATGGTGTCGTAGGTGAGTATCTGAAGTTGGAAATCAAATCGATAGCCCGCAATAACGTGGTACGTAAGATTTTCTTATCGGGTCTTATCATCACCCTCATATTCTGTTCTATTACGGCATTTACTCCAGCATACGATGGCGGATTCATGCGAATATTCATCTGCGTGTATTGCTTTGCAGTTTACGGCATCATGACGCTCACCAATGTGATGGGTGTGGAAGGCAATTATATTGACGGACTGATGAGCCGTAAGGAATCTGTGCTCTCGCTGTTGAAGGCAAAGTATTATTTCTATATTGCCATGCTGTTGATTCCGACGCTTTCAATGATTGCTCCTGTGGCAAATGAGAAGTATTCTATATATGAAGTTCTAGGATGCCTGTTCTTCACACCTGGTTGTATCTTCCCTTGTCTGTTCATCTTGGCTATCTTCAATAACACAACGATGAACCTGACTCAGAAAATACAGCAGAGGACAACCAACTCGAAGGCACAGTTCTTTGTATCGATGGCTGCGATGTTTGTCCCGATGATTATTATGTATGTGTTGGTGATGCTGATGGGCAGTAGGTGGGGAGGTATCGTGATGATGGTACTTGGATTGATTGGTGTGGTTCTGCATCATGTGTGGTTAAAAGCGATTTATAAACAATTTATGATAAGAAGATATGAAAACATGTCAAGTTTCCGTGCAACTCGCAACGCTTAAGAAAGTATTTGGAGAGAATGTTGCGTTAGACATCGATGCATTTACCGTCAATAGTGGTGATGTATTAGGCTTGGTGGGCAATAACGGTGCTGGTAAGACGACACTGTTCCGTCTGATACTCGATTTGCTGAAACCAAATACTGGTGAAGTGACCATCAAGACTGAGGATGCCGAGTATATCACGTCAAAGACCGAAGACTGGAAAGAGTTTACTGGTGCACACATTGATTCGGGTTTCCTCATTGACTACCTTACTCCCGACGAGTACTTCTCGTTCATCGGTAAAGTGAATAATATTCCTAAGGAAGAGATAGAAGAGCAGTTGAAACGCTATGCCGACTTCATGAGCGGTGAGGTCTGCGGTCAGAACAAACTGATTCGTAACCTTTCGGCTGGTAATCAGCAGAAAGTGGGCATCATTGCAGCATTGCTCAATCAGCCAAGTCTGCTTATTCTCGACGAACCATTCAACTTCCTCGACCCATCAAGTCAGATTGCAATGAAGTATTTGTTGGAAGACTACAGCAAACAGACGGGTGCGACCATCATGGTTTCGAGTCATAACCTGACTCATACACTCGACATCTGTACGCGTGTGGCGCTGCTTGAACATGGGCATATCATCAAGGACTACAATAAGTCGGATACTGATATGATTGCGGAAATCGAACAATATTTCGAAGGAAACGTTCACCATGAGGCGATTGCGGAAGAAGCATAAATATCATACAAACGTAATCAATTTAAGGAAAGGGTGGGGAGCATTGTGCTTCCTTACCCTTGTCTGCTTTTTATCATCATGTCATTCCTCACGTTCGTTCTATAAGAATGTCGATATGCGCGAACTGGCTCGTGCAGGACTTGCATTGGGGTTTGACATTGAGGAACACGACAATTGGCAACTGATGGTGGAGTCATCCAAGTGGTTGGGAGTTCCGTATAAATATGGTGGCAATACAAAGTCGGGCGTTGACTGCTCGGGTTTAACGACCGCCATCTATAAGACCGTTTACAACAAGCAACTCCATCGTCGTAGTGCAGATCAATACATAGAGGATTGCCGCAACGTGAGCCGCACGGGACTTTCGAGTGGCGATCTTGTGTTTTTCGTAACATCGGGAAGTAGTAAGACGCCTGGCAATATTAATCATGTCGGCATCTATCTCAAAGGGAATAAATTTATTCATGCCAGCAGTTCGCGTGGGGTTGTGGTCGATGATTTGAATTCGACGTACTTCGTGCAGCATTGGGTGGCAGGAGGACATGTGAAATAGTTAATAGATATGGATAAGTTATTTGGATTTATAGTTGGCCTTTGTATATGTGCATTAGTAGCATGTGTCAACAACTCTGACGGTTATGTTATCAGAGGTACAGCTGAAGGAACAGAGGAAGGTGATACCGTTTACTTGTGTACGATGGAAGGCTTCTTCTCGTTTGTTCCATTCGATACGGCCATTGTTAAGAATGGGAAGTTTGAATTTACAGGTACTGCAGAAGAGGTAAGTATTTGCTTTGTGCTCCCAACTCATAATGGTACGAACGAAGGAATGGGACTGGCTGATATACCTTTTGAGAACTCATTGATTGAAGTGCAGATATTTAAACCTGAAAGCCAGAAGCCACCTGTTGTAAATAATCATGGTGTAGATGGACCTCTTTGGAAAGAGTATCAGCAGTTGGAGGCAGATTGGGAGGCTAAGCAGAATGTGCCTTGGCAAATTGTGTTAAACCAGCAAGGAACCCAAGAAGAAATTGCTGCCGCTCAGCAGCAACTCGATTCGATTACTGCAAAGATGCAGGAAGCAGAGCGTCTGTTCATCGTTGACCATGCAGGTACAGGTATTGCTGACTACCTGTTTGCCCAATACTATCAGAATCCGTCCAACGAAGCTACAAAAGACTTGCTGTTGAAGGACTATTCGGCAAAGAATCCAGACGGTCCTCATTACCGCAAGATTATGAAACAGATTGAAGTAGCGAAGAATGCTGACGAAGGCGGTCAGTTTACAGATTTCACTATGAACGATGTGAACGGACAACCAGTAAGTGTTATGTCGATAATTGCCGAGCATCAATACACATTGGTTGATTTCTGGGCTTCATGGTGTGGTCCTTGTCGTGCGGAGATGCCGAACGTTGTTGAGGCTTATAACAAATATCATGATAAGGGCTTTGAGGTGGTAGGTGTTTCACTCGATGAGGATAAGAAAGCATGGGTGGCTGCAATTGATAAGTTGCAGATGCCGTGGCCTCAACTTTCCGACTTGAAAGGATGGGGGTGTGAAGGTGCGGTGCTTTACAAGATTCAGTCCATTCCTGCTAATCTGTTGGTTGATGGTCAGGGAAAGATTGTAGGGAAGAACTTACGTGAAGAAGCGTTACAAGAAAAGTTGGCAGAATTATTTAAATAAGTCAATATGCAAGTCAATATAGAGCTGTCGTGGCAACAGCAACTGCAAGGCGAATTCGATAAGCCGTACTTTGCCAAACTTGTCGCTTTTGTGAAGCAAGAGTATGCTCAGCATACGGTCTATCCTCCTGGCAGGTTGATATTCAACGCATTCAATCAATGCCCGTTCGACCGTGTGAAGGTAGTGCTGATAGGGCAGGACCCTTATCATGAACCAGGACAGGCTCACGGACTTTGTTTTTCTGTGAACGACGGAGTTCCTTTTCCGCCTTCGCTTGCGAATATCTTCAAGGAAATACATGACGACATAGGCGCGCCGATACCTGCATCTGGCAACCTCATTCGTTGGGCAATGCAGGGCGTTTTGCTGCTCAACGCTACGCTTACCGTTCGCGAACATCAGGCAGGTTCTCATCAGCGACAAGGTTGGGAGGAATTTACTGATGCCGTGATTCGCATCCTGAGCGAACGACGTGAGCACCTCGTATTCATCTTATGGGGCAGTTATGCGCAGAGTAAGAGTTATCTCATTGATGGCTCGAAGCATTGCATCCTGCGTTCGGCACACCCTTCACCACTATCGGCTTATCGTGGTTTCTTCGGCAATCATCATTTCAGTTTGGCAAACAGCTATTTACGCTCAAAAGGCATATCAGAGATACAATGGTAAAGAATATAATATTCGATTTCGGAGGTGTTGTCGTACATCTTCAGCCCGAGGAAGCGATACGGCGTTTTGAGATGCTAGGCATTACTGATGCGCGTAAGCAGATGGACATCTTCGGACAAACGGGCATCTTCGGACAGGTGGAGAAAGGCGAGATTACGACAGACGAATTCTGCCGTCTGCTGGCAATAGAAGCCCAACAGAAAGGAGGTAAATTCAGTGGTGTGGACAACCCTTCCTATTCCTTCGAGGAAGCTCAATGGGGATGGATGGGATACATCAAGGCCGTGCCTCAGAAGAATCTCGAAACATTGCTCCGCTTACAACAGCACTACCGTCTGTATTTGCTAAGCAACCTCAATCCCTTCCTTCAGCAATGGGCAGAGAGCGAGGCATTCAGTGGCGACGGACATGGGTTGCGCCACTATATACCTTATTTATATTATAGTTTCCAACTTCGTGACTACAAACCTGCACCTTCCATGTTCCGTAGGATGATGGATGCGGCAGGATTGAAGTCTGATGAATGTGTATTCGTGGACGATAGTCCCCGTAACATCGAAGGATGCGAAGCTGTGGGCATGCGAGGTTTACTTGTCGGAAAAGACGAGGATTGGACAGCATCGTTAGATGATTTATTGAGTAGCCTATGAGACGATTATTGACTATACTGATAGTGGTGATGGCCGCATCTGGGCTTCGTGCGCAGAGCGATGCGGACGAGAAACAGTATTTGGCGCTGAAGGGTATCGAACTGACCGACTGTAATTATGTGAAGTTATTGAAGAGCGGTCATGAGAAGTTCGATGACCTTTTCGATGCAATACGTAAGGCTAAGTTGTTTATTCACTTGGAATACTTCAATTTCCGCAATGATTCCATCGCAGGTTTGCTCTACCACGAGCTTGCCGAGAAGGTAAAGCAAGGTGTTGAGGTACGTGCTATGTACGATGCTTTCGGCAATTCGTCGAACAACCAGCCTGTGAAGCGTGCGATGCACGATTCCATCTGTGCACTTGGCATTAAGTTGGTGAAGTTCGATCCCATTCGCTTCCCCTGGGTCAATCACATCATCCCACGCGATCATCGCAAGATTGTTGTTATCGATGGTGAGGTGGCATATACGGGTGGTATGAACGTGGCCGACTACTATATCAACGGTCTTGAGGGTATAGGTCCGTGGCGTGATATGCACATGCGTATCGAAGGACCTGCAGTTAATGAACTGCACAAGATATTCTGCCGTATGTGGGCCGATGCTACGGGCGAGATGCTGGTCAGCGCGAAGTATTTCCCTGCTCATAACGAAGCGCGTGGCAACTCTACATTGGGCGTTATCGACCGCCATCCGCGTGAAACGAATAAATCTATACGTCAGCTCTATTGCAGCATGTTAGATAATGCCCGCCATAAGGTAATGCTCATCAATCCCTACTTCGTACCTACTCATCAGGTGCGCAGTGCTTTGAAGCGTTGTATTGAGCGTGGGGTGGATGTGCAGATTCTACTCAGCGAGGAGAGCGACATCCCCTTGACACCCGATGCCAGCCATTACGTTGGTCGTCAAATGCAGAAACTTGGAGCGAAGGTATATATGTTCCGTGGCGGATTCCATCATACGAAAATCATGATGGTCGACGACTTGTTCTGCACCGTTGGTTCATCCAATCTTGATAGTCGCAGCTTACGTTGCGATTACGAGGTAAACACCATCATCTTCGACCGTGATGTCACAGCCGAACTGACACGTATGTTCGAGGAGGATAAGGCCAGCTGTGTCCTGATGAGTGATGCCTATTGGAAGAACAAGACGAAGTGGAAGCGTTTCGTGGCGTGGTTCGGAAATCTTTTAACTCCTTTCCTGTAAGAATAGTTTAAGTTTATAGTCAGTAATATAAGTTAATAGTAGGTTATAAAAAGATATGAAAAGATTTGCATTATTCAATGTTTACATTCTTGCATTGTTACATTTTTTAATTTTTACATTTCCTCCTAGCACTTTGTGCTTTGCACAGCCTAAGCGTGAGTTCCGTGGTGCATGGATTCAGTGTGTCAACGGACAGTATCTTGGTAAGTCACCTCAGCAGTTGCGCGATATGCTTTCCGATCAGCTCGATGTGCTTCATGGAGCAGGTATCAATGCCATCCTCTTTCAGGTACGTGCTGAGGGCGATGCGCTCTATCGTTCCGATATTGAGCCTTGGAGCCGTTATCTGACGGGTACTCAAGGTTTGGCTCCGTCCGACGGATGGGACCCTCTTGCTTGGATGGTTACCGAGTGCCATCGTCGCGGTATGGAGTGTCACGCGTGGATTAACCCATATCGTGCAAAGACCGCAGGAACGAAAGAGGTGGCTACGAACCACATAGCCGCTACTCATCCTGAGCGCCTGTTCCAATATGGAGACCTCCTTATCTTCAATCCTGCGCTGGAAATCAATCGTCAGTACACTTGTATGGTCATCGAAGATATTCTAAAACGCTACGATGTCGATGGTCTTCACATGGACGACTATTTCTATCCATATCCTACTGCAGGACAAGTAATTCCCGACCAGAACAACTTTGCTGTTGACCCGCGTGGATTCTCTTCGATTGAGGATTGGCGTCGCGACAATGTCAACCTGCTCATTCGTGAAATCCATGATCTTGTCCGTAAAGTGAAGCCGTGGGTTAAGTTCGGTATTTCACCCTTCGGCATCTATCGTAACAGCCCCGATGGCACTAACTCGGAGAAGGGTAGTGCTACTCGTGGTACCCAGAACTACGACGACCTCTATGCCGATATTGTCCTGTGGCAAGAGCGCGGTTGGGTCGACTACCTCATTCCTCAAATCTATTGGAACATCGGCTATAATGTAGCCGACTACGAAGTGCTTGCCCATTGGTGGAACGACTATTGCGGCCATCGTCTTCTCTACATCGGTCAGGACGTAGAGCGCACCGTGAAAGAAGCCGACCCGAAGAACCCTAACATCCACCAGATGATATCCAAGTACACTCTCCAGCGCAGTCTTCCGAACGTGCAAGGCAGCTGTCAGTGGTATGCAGCCGCTGTTGTCAACAATCCTGGTAATTACCGCACCATGTTGGAGCGAGAGTATCACAAGTATCCGGCCCTTCAGCCTCTTATGCCGTGGATTGACAAGAAAGCTCCGAAGAAAGTCAGTAAACTATCAGTTTCCTTCGAGCGAAATTCAGGTCAGATCTATCTCACCTGGAAGGCACCTAAAGCTAAGAAGCCCCTCGACGAAGCCACACGCTATGCCATCTATCGTTTTGCACCAGGCGAGAAAGTCAGCATCACAGCCGACGATGCCTCTCATCTTGTAGCTGTGGTAGGTGAACCCCGCTATCACCTTCAAGGCAACCAGACTGGCTGTACCTTCGTCGTTACTGCTCTCGATCGTCTGCAGAATGAGTCAAAGGCCGTGAAAGTGAAATTGTAATTAAATCATTTTATTTAGAACTTGAGTACGAGGCCGTCGCATGCAGGGATGTGGACGGGGATGATGTGGTCGGGATATATCTCCACGGTCTGAGTATTGCCTGTGAGAAGGTCTGTGGCCGTTCGTATACCTGTCGGGAGTTGTAGATAGTCGACTGCATGTGCGGGGATGCGGACATCTGCCCACATCTCTGTGTCGGCGAAATTGGCTACGACAAGAACGGTTCCGCTCTTTGCTTTACGCAGGAAGGCGAAGAGACGGTTGGTGTCCATTGCCTGATTCTCATAGTTGGCATACATGAGGTCGAATGTCTTGCCTTCGATAATGGCTCGTTCTGTAGCGGCGATATGGAGTACGCGAGTATAATAGTCGATTGATTCGCGTTCACGGTCGCGCAGCTTAAGACCATCGAAACGGTCTTCATTGCGCCAACGGCAGAAGGCATCAGTGCTCCAGTAGTCGAAGATGGTGGTTCGTCCGTCGCTACCGCTGAAGCCTGCATCTTCCATTCCGTCTATACCGAGTGCCTGACCTTGATACACCATGAAAGGATTGGTATGCATGAGGGCAGAAACGAGTAGGGCAGGGTATGCCCGACGGGGTTCGCCTGCAAAGAATGGCGAAGCAATGCGCTGCTCGTCGTGGTTCTCGAGGAAATTGAGCATGTGTTGCTGGATGTCGTCGACCGATTGCCAACACTGAGTGATGAGTGAGGCGCTACCTCCTCCGATGACATGACGCAGGGTGTCGTAAAGACCTACCTTGTCGTAAAGGTAGTCAAAATGACCACGATAGATGTAGTTGCGATATTCGTTGGGATTGTAGACCTCAGCAATGAAGATGATATTGCTGTGCTCGGACTTAATCTGTGGAATAGCCCATTCCCAAAACTCCACAGGCACCATCTCGGCCATATCACAGCGAAAACCATCGATACCTTTCGTCGCCCAGTAGCGAAGGATGTCGAGCATCTTCATCCAGGTGCTGGGGTAAGTGAACAGTTTTCCTTGTGTTCCGACTTGTTGTATTTCGTTTTCTAAATGCCCGTAGGCTCGTATGCCTTCACTTTGCCTTCCTATATTCAGCTGCTCTGCAATCACATCGTCGAATCTTCGCGTCTGCGGATTGATGCCATAGTTGAGCTTCACGGTTTCGTACCAATCGTTTTTGGAAGGACGTGCAGTAAAGCAGTCGTTGCCTGTCACCTTAGCTGGGTATTCGTCATACTCTGCTCCTTCGTCAGCGATGTCGCTGATGTCCAGCTTTTGACCTGGCAGGTAGTAGAAGTTGTTCTGTGGAGAGAATACCGTCTCGCGGTCATCGTTCTCTCCAAGGTCGGCCACACCCATTGGCTTTGCGTCGGAACCATACTGACGCGCCACGTGATTGGGCACGAAGTCGATAATCATCTTCAGGCCTGCACGATGGGTACGACTGACGAGAGCCTCAAATTCCTTCATGCGGTTTTTGACATCTACAGCCAAGTCGGGATCGATGTCGTAATAGTCCTTGATGGCATACGGACTACCCGCATTTCCTTTCACTACAACAGGGTTGTCGGCCTTGATACCATAGCGTGAATAGTCGGTCTTTGTGGCGTGCTCAATGAGACCTGTGTACCAAATATAATTAAAGCCAAGTCCCTGAATATGCTTCAGGGCCTTGGCTGTGTAGTCATTCATCTTGCCGCATCCGTTCTGGTCAATCGAACCGTAACGGACATTCTCCTTGCTGACAGCACCAAACAAGCGCGGCAGCGTCTGGTATATGATAGGACGCATAATGGTTTTGTTTTGATGTTAACGCTTCGCGTGGGAAGAGTTGAAAGTTGAGAGTGTAGAGTTGAAAGTAGTTGAAAAAGTTAAAAGTTGAAAGAAAACTGTTTAAACTCTAAACTAATCACGACTCTAAACACTAAACTCTAAACACAAGAATTTTAAGCCTATAACCATTACCCTTCTATCCCGTGAGCGGTAACGTCACGAGAAATCTTGGCAATCATGCCCTGCAGTGCCTTACCTGGACCGCACTCAGTGAAGTCGGTAGCACCATCAGCAATCATAGCCTGAACCTCGTAGGTCCACTTTACAGGTGAAGTTAACTGCTTCAGCAGGTTTGCCTTGATCTCAGCTGCATCAGTGTGACCCTTTGCATCTACGTTCTGATAAACAGGACACTTAGGTGTGTGGAACTCTGTCTGCTCGATAGCGGCAGCCAGCTCGTCCTGAGCAGGCATCATGAGTGGAGAGTGGAACGCACCACCAACTGGCAGAGGAAGGGCACGTTTTGCTCCAGCTGCCTTCAGCGCTTCGCATGCTTCGTTCACAGCATCAATGTTTCCAGAGATAACAAGCTGACCAGGGTTGTTGTAGTTTGCAGGAACCACAACATTGCCTTCCTTGCTGATGCTGGCGCAAACCTTCTCAACCTCTTCGTCGGGCAGACCAATGATTGCAGCCATAGTGCTTGGAGCAGCTTCGCATGCTTTCTGCATCGCCATCGCACGCTTGTAAACCAACTTCAGACCGTCTTCGAACGATAGACACTCTGCGGCAACAAGTGCAGAGAACTCTCCGAGAGAGTGACCTGCAACCATCTCAGGCTTGAATGCATCACCCATACACAATGCAGAAATAACAGAGTGGAGGAAAACAGCAGGCTGAGTCACCTTGGTTTGCTTCAATTCTTCAGCTGTACCTTCGAACATGATGTCCGTAATCTTGAAACCAAGAATTTCGTTTGCTTTATCGAACAACTCTTTTGCGAGTGGATTAGATTCGTAGAGGTCCTTACCCATTCCGGAGAACTGAGCTCCCTGACCTGGAAATACAAATGCTTTCATACTTTAATTCTATTTAGATGTTAATACTATTCATTTTAGATTCATTTGCAAAGATATGCAATTATTCCCATTTGGGGAAATGTTAGTGTGAGAAATCACACGAAAAGGCTGGCAAAGTGCAATTTTTTACAGCAAAGCTTGCATTTTCAGTGCAATGTGTGCAATATGTGACCGCTAAAAGTCAAGATTCAGCTTGGCTCCTACTGTAAACCAACGTCCTGGTTGACACACATTGGCAATATCGTAGTATCGTTTGCCTGTGAGGTTGTTGCCCTGTGCGTAGACCATTACATGTGCTGTTTGCCACATCACCTTCAAGTCGAGTTGTCCGAAACTGCCGTAGTTCTGCCGAGCCTGTGTCTGAGCATTATCGAACCAACCTGTACGGTCTTTATACACAAATTCCCATTGTGCAGATAGGTGTCGGACGATACGATGCTGGAGCGTGGCAACAAATTTATGACGCAGATACACCAACTGATTGGCATAATTAGCTGCCTGTTGCTCATCGACACGATACTGATAGTTGTAGCAATAGCCGACAGAGACCTTATTTATTATATAATGGTTTGGGGCTGTTGATTTCTCGGCATCGTAAACTACCAAAGCTTCCACGCCCATATTGTTGATGTCGGAATTAGCTGTCGTCCAAACCGTAGCACCTTGTGGCTTTACCCAATCCATCATGTCGGTCTCGTGACGATAGAAGCCTTTCAGCGTAGCGCTGATAGCGGATGAAGTAATACTGCATCCTACTGTGTAGTCGGTGCTCTTCTCTGGTTTCAAAGCATGATTTGCTTCCAATCCGGGACCGTTATAGTATAGTTCGGTAAACGTGGGGGTACGCAGACTTTGGTTGAACGACGCATACAGGCATAAGTTCTCTATCGGACGGAAACTGACATCGATGCCGGGATAAAAACGCAGTCCGCCACTCACACTGGTATTGTGATTGGCAAGCAATCCTGCAGAGAAACTCCAGTTGTCTAACAGCACATCGTGCTCAAGATAGATGCCGAGATTGCTGCGTCCGTCCTCGTATTTATAACCAGGATAGGGGTTTATGTTGTTCGGGTCGATAGGTTTACCGAGACGGGTGCTCAAGATGTTTTCGCGACGGAACTCCACTCCGACAGCAGTCTTTCCCAAACGCCATGCGGTCCAAGCATTCAGTTGTCCGCCATACACATCGGTCCGATGATAGTTCTCGTAAGCAGCAGGATTCTCCCTTCGCCAGATATAATGGTCGTAGGTGCGGTTCCAATATAGTTGTGGAAGCAAGTGGAAACGAGTCTTACTTTCGCCCTGAAGCGACAGCATATAGCGGTCGTTTTCCTCATATTGTGACTGACTGCCGGTTCCGTAGAACGTATTGGCTCCATACTTCGTTGAACTCATTCCTGCTTGCAGACGCAGGTCGAACCAGTCGCAGCTATACTGCTCGTGCCAGAAGACGGTTGCTTTCTTGAAGTCGCTATTTGCACTTGCTCCGTCGCTCTGACTCCATCCACCACTGAAGCGATTTGTGAACGCACCTGAAAGCAGATTGACAGAACCATCCATACAGAATGTTCCATACGAACCGCCCGATGTGGCAATACTGACACGATTGACCGCCTCGCTCTTCGTCACGATATTGATGACGCCCGCAAAAGCCGATGAGCCATATACGCGGCTGGCTCCACCTTCCAGCACCTCAATACGCTCGATGTCGTTCATGCTGACAGGCAAGTCCATCGTGAGATGTCCTGTGTGAGGACTGGAGATATTGATGCCGTTCAACATCACGGTAACTTGGTCTTCATTACCTCCGTTCACGCCAATATCGGTCTGAATGCCGAACCCGCCACGTTGGCGCACATCGACTCCAGCCACCAATTTCAGTAGGTCGCTTACACTTTGTGCCGCACTGGCTTTAAGATCTTTTGCTGTAATGATTTGAATGATTCGGGTTGCCTTGTCCGATGAAATCGGAATACGTGAAGCCGTTACTTCTGTGCAACTCAGTTGAATGTGTTTTTCCGTAAAGGAAGAATCGATGACGGTTTCATCGATAGGCATGCCATCCACGATTTCATCGTCGATGACCACTCCATCCGTGACTCCGTCGTCAATCAGTTCCGTTGCCTCCTCTGCATGTACGGGAGCCATCGCAACCTTTGCTGTAGCCGAATCGGGTGTGGCAGCAAGCAGGGTAGCGACACTCAGCACACCGATGTTGATTTCCCGACCGAGACTGAGGAACACAGCATCGGATCGGCGCGTGAACTGATGCCAGCGAATGGTGTTTGCCTTGATTTTAATTGTTTGTTGTAACATGATAATAATGAATTGATATAAAAAAGGGAGAGCGCTTCGTTACGCTCTCCCGTATTGTAAGTCACGTAGATTTACTTTACTTTCTCAACGACAGCCTTGAATGCTGCTGGGTTGTTGAGTGCGAGGTTTGCAAGAGTCTTGCGGTTGATTTCGATGCCTGCCTTGTGAAGTGCACCCATCAACTGTGAGTATGACAAACCCTCGAGACGAGCTGCTGCGTTGATACGCTGAATCCACAATGCACGGAACTCTCTCTTCTTGCGACGACGACCTACGAATGCGTATGTAAGTCCCTTCTCGTAAGCATTTTTCGCAACGGTCCACACGTTCTTACGTGCACCAAACTGACCTTTAACGCGCTTTAAAATCTTCTTTCTTCTTGCTCTTGAAGCAACATGATTTACTGATCTTGGCATAATTTTTTTTCTTTTTGAATGTTAGCGGTAGTCGTTACTACTCTTTTTGAGCTAAGCATTCGATTAAACAATCTGTTAATTAATTCTTACTTACTGTTAGAGATTTAACGGAGGCAAAGTAGGTCACGTACTTGCTTTACGTTTGCTTTTACCACGATAGCTGAGTGATCGAGATTTCTCTTCTGCTTCTTAGTCTTCTTTGTCAGAATGTGAGAGTGGTAAGCGTGCTGTCTCTTGATTTTTCCAGTTCCAGTAAGCTTAAAGCGCTTTTTAGCGGCTGAACTTGTTTTAACTTTTGGCATTTTTTTGTTATTTAATTTGTTATTACTATGAGTGGCAACGTATATACCAGGACGTTACGCACCTTATCTTGTTTTGTTATTCTTCGTTTTCTTCTTCAGGAGTTTCCTTCTCAACTTGCTGTAGGGCAGGTGTAGCTTGCTTCTGTTGCTCCTTCTTCTTCTGATTTCCGCTTCCAGGCTTCTTAGGTGCCAACATGATAATCATCTTCTTTCCCTCGAGCGATGGCATGCTTTCTACCTTGCCTACATCCTCTAGGTCGTTGGCCAAACGGAGCAGAAGTACTTCTCCTTGTTCCTTGAACACAATCGAACGGCCTTTGAAGAACACGTATGCTTTCACTTTGTTGCCTTGAGTGAGGAACTCAATGGCGTGTTTCAGTTTGAATGCATAGTCAGCCTCTGCTGTCTGCGGTCCGAAACGAATTTCCTTCACGTCGATTTTCACCTGCTTGGCTTTCATCTCCTTTGCCTTCTTCTTGATTTGGTAAAGGAACTTTGAATAGTCGATGAGTCGACAAACCGGAGGTTGTGCAGTAGGGGAGATTTCCACTAAGTCTACTCCCATTTGGTCTGCTAATTGAAGTGCATCGCGTGTCGGAATGACTTTTGATTCGATTCCTTCACCAACGATTCTGACTTCGCGTACATGTATTTGTTCGTTTACTCTGTACTGCTGCTTCTTGTTGTCACCTTTCATTAAATGTGATAATTCCTTCGGTTTCTAATTCGTTTTTATGTTCGTTTTTTATGTTCAGTTTGATTTGATATACACAAATCGGGCGCAAAGATACAAAATAATTGACAATTGACAATTGATAATTGATAATTATTTGCAATTAGGGTCTTAATTCTTATCCAATGAGCACCGTTTTTGCGCAAATGAGCACTATTTGTTTATAACAGACGTGAATTAGAACTCTTCGGTCATCTGGCGTACCTCGTCCTGGATCTTCTTTGCAAAGTCGGCCATCGTCATGGTCTCCTGCTGCTGAGTTCCTTGCTTACGTACGTTGACAGTTCCGTCGTTCTCTTCTTTCTCACCCACAACGAGCATGTATGGGATATGTTTGATTTCGTTGTCACGAATCTTACGTCCGATCTTCTCACTGCGGTCGTCTACAATGGCGCGAACATCGTTCATGTTGAGATACTCACAGACCTTCTTTGCGTAGTCATTGTATTTCTCTGAAATTGGTAGGATTGCCACCTGATCAGGAATCAGCCACAATGGGAAACGACCTGCTGTGTGTTCGATAAGTACGGCGATGAAACGTTCCATACTGCCGAATGGAGCACGGTGAATCATCACAGGACGATGCTTCTCATTATCGCTGCCAGTATATTCCAGCTTGAATCGTTCTGGGAGGTTGTAGTCCACCTGAATGGTACCGAGCTGCCAACGACGACCCAGTGCATCCTTAATCATGAAGTCGAGCTTCGGACCGTAGAACGCAGCCTCACCGAGTTCCGTCTTGGTCTTCAGTCCCTTCTCCTCACATGCTTCGATGATAGCACGCTCTGCCTGCTCCCATACCTCATCACTACCGATGTATTTCTCCTTGTCGTTAGGGTCGCGCAGACTGATCTGAGCCTCGTACTGGTCGAAGTCGAGCGCCTTGAAGATGATGTTGATGATGTCCATCACACGCAGGAACTCTTCCTTCACCTGATCGGGACGACAGAAGATATGTGCATCGTCTTGAGTAAACGAACGTACACGTGTCAATCCGTGCAACTCACCGCTCTGCTCATAACGGTAAACCGTTCCGAATTCAGCACAGCGGAATGGCAGGTCCTTATATGAACGTGGCTGCCATGCGAAAATTTCGCAGTGGTGAGGACAGTTCATAGGTTTGAGCAAGTATTCCTCACCTTCTTCTGGTGTCTGAATCGGCTGGAACGAATCCTTTCCGTAGTGATCCCAGTGACCCGAAGTCACATACAGGTTCTTACCACCGATATGTGGAGTCATCACTTCCTGATAACCGTAACGCTTCTGAATCTTACGCAGGAAGTCCTGCAGACGGATACGCACCTGAGTGCCCTTTGGCAACCACATAGGCAGACCCTTACCCACACGTTCAGAGAACATGAAGAGTTCCATCTCCTTACCAATCTTACGGTGGTCACGCTTCTTAGCCTCTTCGAGTGCTACGAGATACTCGTCCAGCATCTTCTTCTTTGGGAACGAGATACCATAGATACGGGTCATCATCGGACGCTTCTCGTCACCACGCCAGTATGCAGCAGCAAGACTCAGCAGCTTAAAGGCCTTGATAGGAGCTGTGTTCATGAGGTGAGGACCCTTACACAGGTCGATGTAGTTACCCTGTGTATATGTGGTGATTTTACCGTCTTCGAGTTCGGCAATCAGTTCGTTCTTATAGGTCTGGCCCTTTGATGCAAAGAGTTCCATCACGTCGTTCTTGGATATCTCCTTACGGATGAGTGCTTCCTTGCGCTGTACCAGTTCCTGCATTTTCGCTTCAATCTTCGGGAAGTCAGCATCACTCAGTTTCACACCCTCGGGTGGCATCACGTCGTAGTAGAAACCATTCTCGATGGCAGGACCGATACCGAACTGAGTTCCGGGGTAGAGTTCCTCGATAGCTTCAGCCATCAAGTGGGCAGATGTGTGCCAGAAAGCATGCTTACCTTCTGCATCGTCCCATTTGTAAAGATTGATGGTGGCATCATTGTTGATTGGACGGTTCAACTCAGTCGTCTCTCCGTTTACGCCACATGCGATCACGTCTTGAGCAAGACGCGGACTAATACTCTCTGCAATTTGAAGTCCAGTAACACCAGCTTCATACTCACGAACGCTGTTGTCTGGGAAAGTGATTTTAATCATATCCTATATAATGTTGATAGTTTAAAGCTTTTGACTTTTTGGCCTTTGGCCTATATCGAGTTGCAAAGTTACAAAAAAGTTTGGAGATGATGGCTAGCAGAACGAAGAAATCTTTCTTTTCCTCCCCAATAATGATGATGTGTAGCACAATTTGTACCCTTTTCACTATAGTACTTGCATTTTTATCTTTTAATTTCCCTAAAGGAGGTTGAGGGGTCTTCGCTCCTTATTTATTTTATATTTGCCAAGGTGGGATGCCGCTTGACAGAGGCAGGTTATTCACCAATAAGCGGCACTTATTGATGAATAGATGGCCTCTAATAGAAATGCGAATCGTTTGGAGCCTGCAAACGTTGTGAATTCTGCGTAAATTCTCCTTGAATTTAGGCTTCAAACTATTCGCATTGTGCGTGAATTACCGGAGTGCAGTTGAACAATTTCTGAAGTGTACTCCAAAAATGACAGAGTACACTCCAGCAAATGGTAGGTAATGAGGATAATTGAAAAAAGTATTTAGTTGCGTTCGAACACAGGGATGTGGTCGGACGTTACTTTTACTGTGACATACTGACCTCCACTGAAATGCTCATGGGTGTAGTGGTGTGTCCATCCCTTTTTGTTCTTTGGCAGATAGACTTTCCACCCGGTGACATTCTCTGCCGTGATTGGGCATACGAGGTATTTCGGTCCGAACATGTATTCGGTCTCTTGGCGGAGGGCTTCGGTATCATCGGCAAAGTCGAAGACGAGCGGACGCATGAGGGTGTAGTTCTCTGTTGCCACTCGACGCGCACATTCCCGAATATAGGGTTTCAGTTCATAGCGCTCCTTGATGCAATCGACGAAGATTTTCTCTGTCTCGGCTGGATAGTTCCACGGTTCTGTGTTGCTCTGATAGCCGTGTACACGCATCACGGGGAGGAATACGCTGGTCTCTATCCAACGAAGCATACGCTCCTGATAGCCCTTGTCGTTGTATTGATTGCCTGGACGGAAGAAACCGCCTGCATCGTAGGTCCACCAAGGCATACCTGTTGCTACGTAGTTGAGACCGCCTGCAATCTGACGGCGCAGACAATCCATATCGTTGCCTACATCGCCGCTCCACACGACTGCGTTGTAGCGCTGCATACCAGAGAAGGCACTACGGGTGAGGATGCAAGGCGTGCGTCCGACATCATCGCGTAGCAGACCGTTACACATCGTGTTGATGACCTTAAGCGGATAAACGTTCCGATAGATATCGCCTGGCATCTGACGCTCGCCTACACGACGATTGTGCAGGTCGTCGTTCTCGGGTTCTGTGGCATCAAACCACCATATATCTATATCGTAGGGTTTGAGGATTCGCTGACTGAATTGCTGCCAGTAATACTCCGTGACAGCAGGCTTGAAGAAGTCAATCCAATCGGTCCCTTCGATATAAGCTCCTCGCTGCTGCAGCTCTTTGCCGAGAGCAGAGTTCTTATCGACTTTCGACCACACGGAGAGCATGAGACGGATGTCCATTCCATGCAACTCGCGTACCATCCCTGCTGCATCGGGATATTTACCTTCGTCCCATTGCATGGCATTCCAACCGTACTTGCCCCACCATTGCCAATCTTGCACAATGACATCGATAGGGATGTTCTTGTCCTTGAACTTGTGGGCATTCTCCAACAGGTCTTTCTGGGTGTCGTAGCGTTCACGACAATGAACATAGCCCAACATATAATCGGGCATCAGGGGTGCCTTGCCTGTGAGGTTGCGATAACTGTTGATGACTTGGTCGGCTGAGCCTGCAAAGACGGTATAATCGATACCTGTTGCGACAGGCGAACTGAAGGTCGTCTCGTTGTTGTCCTTACGCCAATAGACAGTAGGGGAGTCGCCTCGCACACCTCGGACGGTGAGTTGATGGGTGCCTTTCCTGAGGGCCACCTTGACGGAACCAGTTGGGGGCAGCCACATGTTGTTGAGGTCGATAACGGGTTTGTCGTCGATAGCCAGATAGAGTTTTCGAGCCATCGCTTGTCCTACATCGAGCAGAAAGGCGTAATCGCCATCTTCGCCGATTGTGATGTTTGCCTTGAACGAATCGGACACACGGCGTTCACGAAGGTTACCTGTCGTACTTGTGGTGTTGACCTCAATCACATTCCCTTGCTCGTCGGTCCCTTGCAGCTTCACCGAATTAGAGGCTGGGTTGAAGTCCGTGAGTCCATAGTTGTTCCACAACAATCCGTAGCCTTTGCTTGACAGGATGAACGGAACAGCAATCTGGGTGTTCACCTGTGTCAGTCTGCGTGTCAGTCCCTTGATGTTGAGATAGCCGTCCTGAAATTGTCCGGTTCCGTAGATGAACTCATCGGCTGGCGATACGAACGACTGCGATGCTTTCATCCATTTGTATTGTCCGTCCGTAAGTTCGCTGGCTCTCAAATCCCTACCTGTATAGGCCACCTCTTCCAGAATCTTACGTCCTTTTCCGTCGTAGAAGGTGAGTTGGTCTGTCCATTTGTTGTATTCAACCTGTATGCCTTTCAGCTTTACTTTTGTAAAGGTTGGATTGACGTCAGTTTTCCACTTTGGAAACTTCACGTTCTCCGTATAAATCAGTTCGTCCAACTGAGGCGCCTCGTTGTTGTAAACACGGATTCGTACCGCGTTGTCAGCAAGCGGGATAATTCGCACCTTACCGTTCTTTGTGAATATCGTGAATCCGTATGCCTCGTCTATGTTATTTGCAACAACAATGCCCACAAAACCTATGAGCATCGCTGTCAGTAATATCGTTCGTTTCATCATAAGAGTTCTATTTCTTTCAGCTCTGAATTAATTCGCTTTTCTTTAAACTATCAACTTTAGTATACCCACTGATGGAAGTAATCGAAGTCTGCATAACCGCCTGTCTGCTTCGTTGGGTAGTTATAGAGTGCAGCCTTGTAGCCGATGAAGAGGTCGAGTGTGAATCGCATCTGTAACTGATTGTCTACATCCACCCAGCGCTTGCCGTCAGTAGAGTAGCTCATGAATGCTTTGTCGGGACCGCAACTATCGTCGGCCTGTGGAGTGAAGACATACTTCATACGCAACCACACTTTCTTTCCCTTGAGCGGCATACGCAACACTTCCTTAGCATCACGACGTGAACCGCTGGTAGCTACCACGAAACGTTTGCCGTTATCGTCGACCTCCACACCGATAGAGCAGAAGTTGGTCTGGAAGGCAGCCAAACCAGCCTTGTCACCAGGCTTCATGCCTGATGCATCAAGCAAGGTTTCGTTCATACAGCGGGGACCTACCGTACGTTGTGTGAGGGTGTTACGGGCGTTGAAGAGGTTGGTAGCTATTTGGCTCGTCTGGAGTCGCATCCAACCCTTACGAGCGGTTACCGACCAGTCAGCATTGATAGGTTTGTGGTTCCATTGCCATACGAGGTCGAGTTCGTCGTTCGACTTGTAGTTGAACTCATCGTTTGCCCAGATGTGGTCTTCACCATAAGGTGCGAGGTTCACATCAAATTCCTTTACCGGGATGGTATTGTCACCGAGGATTGGCCATCCGTCCATCCACTTCATAGGCTGAAGGGTAGGAACACGCCCCACACCTCCGTGGTCTTGGAAAATGACTCCGTACCAGTCGCCCTTAGGTGTATCTACGATAGCTCCTTGAGCCACACCGTCACCACGTCCGTCGAATGCTCCTTGTAGCACGATCTTCTCTTCGTATGGGCCGAGGAGAGTTTTGCTGCGGAAGCAACGTTCGGTACGAGGTTTGCCGCTTGGCCAGTCAATCACGAGTACGTAGTAGTATTCACCGATATGATAGAAGTGAGCACCCTCTGCTCTAAGTCCGAATCCCTGACGAGGAGTGTTGATGAGCACCTGATCCACACCTCCCTGCTTCTTGGCTCTTAGGTCGGGTGTCAGCTCTGTGATGTGCAACTCGCCGTTTCCATAGACTACGTACACCTTACCGTCGTTGTCGAACAGCAAGGAAGCATCGTGGAAGAATGCGCCTTCGATTTCGTTACGCTCCCAGTAGCTCTTCGTGATGTCGGTCGTGCGATACACGTAGGTTTTATGCTGATCGTTTGCGATGAACAGCGCATAGAACACACCGTTGTGGTAACGCAGGGTAGTTGCCCATTGGCCTTTACCGTAAGCATCCTTTCCGTTACGCAGGTTGTAGATGTCATCATCTGCAATATAGTCGTAGATGTAGCTAATGATGCGCCAATGTACCAGATCCTTTGAGTGCATGATAGGAGCACCAGGACAGAGAAACATTGTCGTACTGACCATATAGAAGTCGTCACCTACACGGATGACGTCATTATCGGGAATGTCAGTGTAAGTAAGAGGGTTAACCATTTTCGTGGTTTGTGCTTGAGCCACATTCAATGTTGTGCCCAAGAGTAGTGCGATGACTACCAAAGTAGATTTCAGTTTCATATTCGTGATTGTTAAAGATTTGCGCTACAAATTTAGTAATTATTTTTTGAACACCTTTCCTCGAGGTGTAATAATGATTGATTTTTGAGGAGCATCGTCTATATTTTGAAGTTTTTGACCGTAAAGGTTATAAATTTCGGTCTTGCTTCTCTCTTCAGACGTCTCACCTTTCACCTCTTTTATTTCACTACCCACTTCGCTGAATTGCCACGAATCGAAGTTGAAGAGGGTTGTGCCCGATGTGCTACCCGTGAAGGTGAAATACAGGTCTTGAATGCCTTTTACCGTGCGCGATGTGGTCACACTGATATCTTCCCACACATCCAACCCGCCTGTCGATAGTATCTGCACCCGTGCTAAGATGCTTCCCGTTTTTGAACCCGTACGTACCACCATCAATCCTCTGCCTGCTGAAGCGATACGTGCAGTAAATGTCTCTGTGCCTGTCTCGCCGAAATCCACGTTGCGCACTTTGATGTAATCGCTCGAATGGATGTTCGTCACATAGCAACCATTATAGTCACCTTCACACTTGATACCCGAACTCTGGTTGATGGTCTCTGCCTGTTGCAGTTCGTATGGATTCAGGGTCTGAAGCGGATTTACACCCTTCGTCGTGAACTGAATGAATGGGATGCTGCCGTCAGCATTACGTGTGAATTCTTCTACACAGGTAGAGCGTTTGTAACCGCCTCCACCTGGCAAGGCACCGTTGTGGTAGAAAATGTAGCTGTGACCTTTGAAGTCCACACTGCCACCATGAATCGTAAAGCTGTTCTTGGCCTCACCCATCACCTTTCCCTGATAGGTCCACGGTCCGCTAATCTTATCTGCTGTAGAGTATGCCCAATGTTCAGGTACACCGCCTGCAGCATATTCCAGATAGTACTTGCCGTTCAGCTTATAAAGCCAAGGAGCTTCTTCGTAATTGGGTTTCGGACTTCCGTCATCATTATATCCCTTATATGGGCCGAATGCTTTCTCGTCGGTGATATTCACTTTCGTTGTTGTGCCTTGCAATGAGAGCATCGTGCGCGAGAGTTTTGAGTACCAAAGGTTGTTGTTACCCCACATCAGGTATGCTTGTCCGTCATCATCGATGAAGACCGTTGGGTCAATAACGAACCACCCCTGCACTAATGGTTTCGACTGAGCCTTATAAGGTCCCGCAGGGTTGTTAGCGTATGCCACACCAACCCCAGGATAGGCCTGTCCCTTGATGGTTGCTGTACAATACCAATACCATCGTCCGTTGCGCTCGATACATTGACTTGCCCAGCAGTCGTTATCCTGCTTTGCCCATGTAAAAATTTTCGGTGTGACGGGAGTACCAAGATACGTCCAGTTCACCATATCGACCGTACAATATAGCAACCAGTCTCTCATCGTGAAATACCCGTTTTCGGTCACATCGTCGTCATGATCCACAAACAGGTAAAGTGTGTCCCCATGTACGTATGGGGCAGGGTCTGCTGTATATCGGTCACATATAATCGGGTTCTGAGCCATCAGGCTTGTTGTCAGCATCATCGCTGTCGCTACGAAATAGTATTTAATTCCCATTCTGTATCCTTATTGTATTTCGGTGCAAAATTACTATATATATAATATATGATGTATCAATAATCGTTCAAATCCTTATGTTTTTGTTTCAACGTATCACCGATGGATGATGTTACGAAGCTTCTGGCGCACCAGCTGACGCTGTGAGCTTGAGCATCCGATGTAGTAGACTGCAAGGCTGGAAGAGAGAAGGCTGACAAACGTTACTATGATCACCTGAGTGATGGGGTGGGTGGACAGGCCTCCGTAGTTGTGAACCAGCACAGGAATGATACTGCCTATCAGTATGACGATAGCAGGACGTATCATCACCTTACGCACATAGTACCATATTGACATCTGAAGGGCGGGACATACGATGAGTGTGCGTGCCACTTGAGTGATTACAAACATGAGTAGCTGGACACAGAATACAGACTCGGGAGGCAGTCCCTTCCACAGACAGAACCAAGCGAGGGGTACGGTGAGCAGTAACAAGTTGCCTTCGATAAGTTGATATTTGGCAATTCGTCCTGTTGCCTGTATGCTCATCGTCATAACATTCCCAAGAGTGTTCACTCCGATAGAGAAGAGGGCAATACGTAGGAACCACACGGTGTGGTCGGTCACTTCGCCAATCCACAAGTAGTAGATGAAGTGGGTTTCGAGCATCACGGGGAGCGACATGATGAACATGAGATAGACGCCCAACTGTGAAGAGGTGATCATCAACCGATGCATATTATCGAGGTTGCCTGCTGCGTAGCTCTTTACCAATTGTGGCTTGACAGCGATGAGGAAGTTCTCAGCAAAGCTATACAACTTCGAATAGACAGAGTTTGCCAGCGAGAAGGCTGTATTGAGCAAAGGACCGAAGAAGTAGTTGAGCAGCAGATTGATACCTTGTGTGTAGCCTATCGTTGCAAGCGTTCCGTTGAATGACCAGATACCGAAACGGAACATCTGAGAGAACAGTTTGCGGTCGAACACCCAACGACCTCGTGTCTCAGGAAAATGACGATTGCAATACCACCCGTAAATAAGTCGCAGACTGACTTGCAAGAGCATGATGAGTGCAGCATAAAGGATGAGGCGGTCGGTCTCGGCATACTTCACGATAAACACGATAGCAAGGTTAATGAAGGTCTGGTAGATGCTGATAGAGGCAAACACACCCATCCGCTCGTGCGCTACGATGAGGGCATCGAAGGGTGCGCTGATAATAGCGAAAAGGGTAGCCACAAGATAGAGTTGGAAGACGACAATAACTGCCGTGAGTCGCTCGGGAGGCATGACAAGATGGTTGCATACATAATACATACCTATAGTCTCGGCTACAAGCAATACGATGCCTGCTATGGCGAAATGAACATGCTGAGCTGTACTGAAGACCACATGTATGCGAGCGGTATCGCTTCCCTTTCCTTGCTCGAAGGTGATGAACCGCATGGTGGCTGCCTCGATAGCGTTGAGCACCATGAAGACCGACATTACACCTCCCAATACGCTGAACAGTCCGTAGTCGATCTTACCAAGCGATTGAATAAGGACACGGGTGGTAACAAGGCCCACAATCATCTGTACGATCTGCTGACCGTAGAGATAAAGAGTATTGCGGGCGATGCGACTGTTTGACATGTGAGGTGGGGTTGTTTAGAGTATAGGGTCTTATGGGACGAAACGCGATTGAGCAGAATCCCAATTTAAAGAAACCTCTTGAGACCCCTTAGAAGCATACTCCGGCGTTTCTTTAACGGGAAGAGTAGTAAGGGTAGGGGCTTCTGTATTAAGTTGGAGGGTAGTATCGTTGGTGAAGTCGAGATGCGTGAAGGAGAGTTGTGCGTTTGGCGTTGAGCGTTGAGTGTTGAGGATAGTTGTTTTGGAGTTGAGTGTCCAGTCGGGATTGTAGAAACGGATGGTGCTGTCCCATGCATCAGTCTTGACGGAATGAATCAGGCAGATGAGGTAGCTGGTAGGAGTAGCGAGTCGGCAGAGTTGCACCTCCGTGAGTTCGGAGAGTCGTATCTTTGTAAGGTTGTCATCGAGGTGTGTCATGCGCGATTTCCCCCTGAGCTGGTTATTCACTTCGTTTGACATATTGTTTTCGAAAAGATCGATAAGGTCGAGTCGGTCGTTCTTCGTGAGCGACGGGAGGATAGTATCGGGAAGTGTCTGGAAAATCTGCTTGATGGTCTGGGCACTGAGACTACCGACCACAGACCAAACAGCGATGATGATGATGATGAGCTTCTTCATGTCTTTGTATGATTTTGGCGCAAAATTAGTGAAAAAAAATGTAAAACGTAGAATGTAAAATGGAAAAAATGAAAAAACTCTAAACTCTAAACTCTAAACTCTAAACTTTTTGTACCTTTGCAGCAAATTTAGGATGATTGATGAACAGAAAGATTCTAAGTCTTGCCATTCCCAGTATCTTAGCAAACATCACAGTACCCATTGTGGGTATTGTGGATGTTGCTATTGCCGGCCATATTGCGAATGCTTCAGCGATAGGTGGTATTGCGATTGGTACGATGTTGTTCGACCTCCTCTATTGGAACTTCGGTTTTCTGCGTGTAGGTACGGGCGGAATGACGGCTCAGGCTTACGGACGTGGCGACAATCAGGCGATGATGGATATCTTCTCAGGAAGTATGACGCTCTCTTTGCTTGGAGCCTTGTTCGTGTGGGCTATCGGGTGGCTGTTTGTCAATGCGGTGATGTGGTGTGTGCCCTGTTCGGCTGATGTAGAACAGTTTGCTCGTCAGTATTTCTGGATACGCATATGGGCAGCTCCTGCTACCTTATCGCTGATGGCGTTCAAGGGTTGGTTTATCGGGATGCAGAACACGGTAAGCCCAATGGTGTGCGACATCACGGTGAATGTGGTGAATATGGGGGCGAGCTACTATCTTGCTGTCTTCACCCCGTTGGGTGCTATCGGTGTGGCATACGGGACCGTTATTGCGCAGTATACCGGTCTGCTCACATCAATCGTACTGATGGTAGTGGGCTACAGGCATTATTTCCAGTATATCCGACTTTGGGCAAAAGACGAAACAGAGCGACTGAAACAAATGCTTGCTCTGAACGGGAATCTCATTCTGCGCTCATTGGGATTCATGGTGGTTTATGTAGGTTTCACGGTGCTGACCTCGAAATATGGCGACAATGTGTTAGCAGTTGGGACTATCATGATGAAACTGTTTATGGTATTCAGCTATTTCGTAGATGGATTTGCATACGCAGGCGAGGCTTTAGTGGGACGTTATATCGGTGCACAGAACCGACCCATGACCCGTATGGTAGTCACTCGCTTGTTTCAATGGACATTAGGAGTAGGACTGGTATTTACCTTAATCTATTTAATAGGCGGAGAACAGATGGTTGGGCTGATGACAAAAGACCAGAGCGTCATCGAAGGCTCGCGTCCGTTCCTGTTCTGGTTGGTATTGATGCCGTTCGTTAGTTGTGCAGCTTTCATGTGGGATGGTATCTTCATAGGTGCTACTGCAGGGCGTCAGGTGCGCGACTGCATGTTGTTTGCCGCGCTCGGATTCGTGCTGGCCTATCTTGGCTTGTTCAGGTTTATCGGTGTTCAGGCTGTCTATGTGGGCTATTTCGTTCACCTACTGGTACGTACGCTCTACTTGTCAATCAGATGGAAGAAAGTGCTCAGACGTAGCATTCCTGTTTTGTTGCTCCTGCTGACCATACTGCCTGCAAAAGCACAGAACGACTCCATCTATTACGAAGAGGTCGATTCGGCGTTTTGGGCGCGTATAGAGAAATTGATGGCTGAGGCGAAAGCCAAACAGGTGATAGGGGTGATTGAGGATTATGAAGACGTGATGACACGCAAGGAAAAGGCGTTCCATACCGATGGACTCAACCTGTTGTTGCGAGGACTGCTTAGTTTGCATAAAGACCGCGAATTCCGCAATCAGTTGTCTGTTCCTATGAAGCAGCATGATGCCGATGTGCTCGACTACGGAATCGCATTCTCGCCCCTTGCTGTGACCTGGGGATTGAAGGCTGCGGGCGTGCAACCACGAAGTAAGACCCTTCGGATGCTTGTCGCCAATACGTTAGCTTACGGACTGACTTACGGTATCACCCATACATGGAAACAAGTGACCGATGAGACACGTCCCAATGGAGTGGACCTCAAGAGTATGCCATCAGGACATGCTGCGATGGCATTTGCGAGTGCTACGATTCTGCATCGCGAATACGGACATATCAGCCCTTGGATTAGCGTGGGAGGTTATGCTACCGCAACAGCGACGCAGTTCATGAGGGTACGACGCAATGAACATTGGTTGACAGACACCTATGTGGGAGCAGGCATTGGGGCGGTTGCTACGAATTTTGCCTATTTCATCACCGACAAGATATTTGGCGATGATGGGTTCAATCGTCCGAAGCTGAAGATGTATGATGTCGTTCAAGCCATCAAATACAATACACAGCCTAGCTCGCTCACACTTATTTCCGGATTTGAGGCAGGCAAGGAAAACAAAGTACGTAGCAGCACGGTGATGGATGCCGGACTGGAATACAGCTATTTCTTTGACCCATTCTGGGCAGTCGAGGCAATGGGTAGGGTAGCAACCTGTAGCATTGACGATGGTGTGGCGACTGATAATTTTGATATGATACATCTCGATGCAGGTGTCAAGTTCTCAATACCCAACAGGTCAAGCTCACGTTTTGCCCTGCGACTCTATGCAGGCGGACGCTATGTGGATAATCAGATGTTACGAATAGACAAGGAGTTGAAACCGGAAATTGGTGCAGGTATTCAGGTAGACTTTCTGCAGCGAAAGAAATACCTAGTAGGTGTGGGATGCGACTACAACCACACGTTCTCCGATTGGTTTACCAATCGTTGGGTTGTCAACATGCAATGGAAAATACTGTTATGATGTGGTTACTGTTAGCATTCCTGTCAGCAGTCCTGCTGGGCTTCTATGACGTGTTCAAGAAGAAGTCGTTACGAGCCAACGCTGTCATTCCTGTGTTGTTTCTCAACACCTTGTTCTCCAGCCTTATCTTTCTGCCCTTCATCATCACCTCATCTCAGGGGTGGCTGAGTGAAGACAGCCTGTTCTATACTCACAGTTACGGATGGGAAGAACATCGCTATATCTTGTTGAAATCCGTCATTGTGCTTTGTTCGTGGCTGTGTGGCTATTTCGGTATGAAGAACCTGCCTATCACCATCGTAGGTCCTATCAATGCAACACGTCCTGTGATGGTGCTCATCGGGGCCCTCACGTTTCTGGGCGAATATCTCAATGTGTGGCAATGGGTAGGTGTCACCATCGCAATTATCTCATTCTACCTGATGAGCCGCAGCGGGAAGAAAGAGGGGATAGATTTCAAGCACAATAAATGGATAGCGCTGGTAGTGCTGGCAAATGTATTTGGAGCTGTTAGCGGACTCTACGACCGTTACCTCATGGCACCCGTTGGGGTAGGGGTGGGGTTAGACAAAATGGCAGTTCAGTCGTGGTACAACATCTATCAGTTTTTCATGATGGGCATCATGTTGCTGGTGCTGTGGTATCCGAACCGTCGTAATACCACACAGTTTCATTGGGATTGGTGCATCATCCTCATTTCCGTCTTCCTGTCCGCAGCCGACTTCGTCTATTTCTACGCGTTGAGTCATGACGAAGCAATGATAAGTATTGTCAGTATGATACGAAGGGGTAGCGTGGTTGTGTCGTTCCTTTTCGGCGCAATGTTGTTCCACGAGAAAAACCTCAAGGCCAAAGTGTTCGATCTTGCCCTTGTTTTGCTGTCGATGTTGTTCCTGTTTATTGGGTCGAAATAAGTGTTTGAAGAGCCTATTTCCCCTTATAATGCTTATGATTTCTGGAAATTCGTATGCATTTTTACCCCCCATGCTTTTTGATGATTTTGCTTCAAAAACAGTCTTGTGCTATACTGTGAGCGTGGCATTTCCTTTTTGAAGAATTACCCCTCTTTTGTTTGGCACATTATTATTTTTGTCGTAACTTTGCAGCGCAAATTAATAAAACATGTGAAGTTATGAGACAGTTAGTAGTATTTGCTATTTTAATGTGTTTCCTTTCGTGCAGAAACGGGAACTCACAAGTAGTGCCTTCAGAGGTAAATCGGGATAACAAAGAACCGAAGGATTCACCATTGAAATCAAACTTTTTTGCAGAAGATTCCAACCCTTATGCTTTTTACGAATCAGCTGATAAGTTCATTGATGCCGTAAAGATAAAACAAGGCTATTGGGCTAAGACTATTCAGGCTGAGGTTTATGCGCGTCGTTTCATAGAGAAGCAAAAAGACGATGCGGAGGTCATCAAGCTGATGAAGTGGCTTCCTCATTATATTGAATGGCACAATTGGCGCTATTTATATTTAAATAAGGTTAGTGATAATGTCCGTGCTCAGTTCGATACTGTCCAGCTAAAGAAAACGTGGGGTAGAACAGAGTTTACCTATCGTGACTATGTAGTGAAACGTGGCGTGAACGATGAACTTGTGGAAATAGGTAAGCAGGCTGTTGATGGTGACATCGCATGGGAGAAAAAAGTAGAAGAGGAGGGGATATTTGTCCAGTATGAGGTAATGCCTGAGTTCCCAGGGGGGATGGATCGTTTGATAGAATATCTCGAAAACAATGTCCGTCTTCCTAAGTGTGTACAGAATGGGGAAGTGCAGGGCAAATCTATCATTGAATTTGTCGTAGAGGTTGATGGTGAGCTGGAGTATTTTAAGGTTGTCAGATCCTTGAATAAAGCATGTGACGAAGAGGCTTTACGGGTTCTCAAAGCTATGCCAAGATGGAGACCTGGCAGGATGAGAGGTAAGCCAATAAGAGTGAAATATACAATACCGGTTCAATTCAAGAGAGACGTGTAGCACCTTAAAGTAGACGCTTGATTTCTTCTTCGAGCGAAGTGGTTACTTGATCGCTTCGCTTTACCAGTTCATTGTTGCGGTTGATAAGGAAGAAGGTAGGTACGTTGACTACTCCATAGAGGTTGACTGCAGATCCGTCGGTTTCGTGTACGCATATCCAAGGCAGTTTCTCGCATGAGACTTTCCAGAAATGGATGTCGTTATCGAGTGACACTTGGTAGATTTCGAATCCCTGTCCTTTGTACTTCTCGTACACATCACGCATACGACGTGTGCGCTCGGCAGACTCTTTTGTGCTATAGATGGTGAAGTCGAGCATCACAACCTTTCCTTTGAGGTCGGTCAGTTTACGCATCTTACCGTTGATATCGGGCAGTTCGATGTCAAGGATGCTCACTTCTGAGATTTTCGACTCGTCGATATTCACGTATTTGGGTTGTGAAGGCGCGGTGTTGCTCATGCCCTGAATGACCATATTGCAGATCTGCTCTGTACGTTTGGCTTCGGGATACAGGCCGTCCCAGGCGGTCGCAATTGCGGCATAGCACTTCACATCGTCACGATTGGTGGAAGGGTTGAACAGCTGATAGGTGGTCTGCAGGTCGGTGATAGACTGGCACACAGCATAGTAAGCATAAGCTTTCATCGGCTCCTTGTAGATGTAGTCGTTCTTCATCCGTTCTTTATAGGCATTCACCAGCACTTCGATGCTGTCGACGATATCGCCTGGGTACATCGACTGGTTTTTCTCAAGTTCGATGATTTGCTGCTGAAGGGCTGACTGCAACAACGCTATCTCCTTGATTTTCTGGCAGTTGTCTGACCCCTCGACCGTGTAGCTGCTGCTGAATGTGGGCAGCTGGGCGGTGAAGCGTATGGTCTCTGTGGAGTCGATGGAGAAGTTGATGCGTTGGTTGTCGACACAGAGTGCATAAAACTCGGGATTGGTCGGTGCGGGAACGTTGAAACGGAATGTGCCGTCGCCCTTGAGACGGGTGGAGTCAATACGCTGGATGCCTTCCAAGGTCATCGCTTCGAGATACAACATCTTCCCATCGGCTTCGCTGATGGTTCCTTCAACTTGAAACTTGGGACCATTGTCGCAGGCTGAGAAAAATGTAAGAATTATAAAATTATAAAATGTAATAATCAGAATACTTTTGAAATTGTTCATAACTGTTTATTTTGCGCAATACTTTGTTTAGCGAGCGCAAAATTAGTGAAAAAAAACGAAATCGAAAACGAAAAAGTAAAAAAACGCCAACCGCTAACCGTTAATCGCTGAATTTTTGTTATCTTTGCACGATTTTTATGTCAAAACATATATAAAGTTTTAAAGATGAATGTAATTACAAAGACAGTCTCATTGCCTGACGGAAGAGAAATCAGCATTGAGACAGGAAAGCTGGCAAAACAAGCCGATGGTTCCGTGATGCTCCGTATGGGCAACACCATGCTCCTGGCCACTGTTTGTGCCGCCAAAGATGCCGTACCAGGAACAGATTTTATGCCACTCCAGGTAGAGTATCGTGAGAAGTATGCCGCAAACGGCCGATTCCCTGGAGGTTTTACAAGACGTGAAGGCAAGCCATCAGATGAAGAAATTCTGACATGTCGCCTTGTCGATCGTGCACTCCGTCCTCTGTTCCCATCAAACTATCACGCAGAGGTGTATGTAAACGTTATCCTTTTCTCTGCGGACGGAGTAGATATGCCTGACGCACTTGCAGGATTTGCTGCTTCTGCAGCTTTGGCTTGCTCAGACATTCCATTCGAAGGCCCGATTTCTGAGGTTCGTGTGGCTCGTATCAACGGCGAGTTTGTTATCAACCCAACATTCGAACAGCTGAAGGAAGCTGATATGGATTTGATGGTTGGTGCTACCGAGGAGAACATCATGATGGTAGAGGGTGAGATGAAGGAAGTGAGCGAACTCGATCTGCTCGAGGCTCTGAAGGCTGCTCATGAAGCTATCAAGCCTCAGTGCCGCATGCAGAAGGAACTTATGAAGGAACTCGGTACTGATGTGAAGCGCGAATATTGTCACGAGGAGAATGACGAAGAACTTCGTGAGGCTGTAAAGAACAATTGCTATCAGAAAGCATACGATGTAACCAAGCAGGGTTTGGAGAAGCACGAGCGTACGGATGCGTTCGAAGCTATCCGCGAAGAATTCAAGGAGGCTTATGCTGCTGCTCATCCTGATATGACTGAAGAGGAACTCGAAGAGAAGAACGTATTGGTTGACCGTTACTATGCAGATGTTGAGCGTGATGCTATGCGTCGTTGTATCCTCGATGAGGGTATCCGTCTTGACGGACGTCACACAACCGATATTCGCCCAATTTGGTGCGAGGTAAGCCCGCTACCAGGACCTCACGGTTCGGCTATCTTCACTCGTGGTGAAACACAAGCACTCGCAACTGCTACTCTGGGTACCAAGCTTGATGAGAAGCTGGTTGATGGTGCGTTGGAGCGTTACAACATGCGATTCCTGCTCCACTATAACTTCCCTCCATTCTCAACAGGTGAAGCGAAGGCACAGCGCAGCACAGGTCGTCGTGAGATCGGTCACGGTCATCTGGCTTGGCGTGGCATCAAAGGTCAGCTGCCTGATGATTTCCCATACACAGTTCGTGTTGTAAGTGATGTGCTCGAATCAAACGGCTCATCATCAATGGCTACCACTTGTGCCGGAACGTTAGCTCTGATGGATGCAGGTGTGCCTATCAAGAATCCTGTAGCTGGTATTGCAATGGGTCTGATTAAGAATCCAGGCGAAGACAAGTATGCAATCCTGAGTGATATCCTTGGTGATGAAGACCACCTTGGCGATATGGACTTCAAGACTACCGGTACAGTTAATGGTATTACTGCTACGCAGATGGATATCAAGTGCGACGGTCTGTCATACGAAATCCTCGAAAAGGCACTTATGCAGGCAAAAGCCGGTCGCGAACATATCATGGGTGAGATGATGAAGACCATCTCTGCTCCTCGTGAGGACTTCAAGCCACACGTACCACGTATCGAACAGATTATCATCCCTAAGGATATGATCGGTGCTGTTATCGGTCCTGGTGGTAAGATTATTCAGGCTATGCAGGAAGAGACTCAGACCATCATCACCATCGATGAGGAAGACGGCGTAGGTAAGGTTCAGGTGGCTGCTCCAAACAAGGAGGCTATCCAGCTGGCACTTGCTAAAATTAAGGCTATCGTGGCTGTTCCTGAGGTTGGCGAAGTATACAAGAGCAAGGTGAAGTCAATCATGCCTTACGGTTGCTTTGTTGAGTTCCTCCCAGGTAAGGAAGGTCTGCTCCATATCTCCGAAATCGACTGGAAGCGTTTCGAAACAATGGAAGAGACGGGTATCAAGGAAGATGACGAAATCGAAGTGAAGTTGCTTGATGTCGATCCAAAGACTGGTAAGTTCAAACTTTCACATCGTGTACTCCTTGAGAAGCCAGAGGGATACACAGAGCGTCCTGAGCGACCCGCACGTGGTGAAAGAGGTGAACGTCGTGAACGTCCCGAACGTGGCGAGCGTCGTGAACGTCGCGGTCACGATCGTCATCGTCATGATGATAGCCCTAAGGGTGCATCTGCTGATACTGCATCGTCTGAAATCGGCGTGAAGAGTGCACTCGACGACTTGTTGTAAATATAAAATGTAAGTCCTACATGAAAAAGCTGCTCTATTGCATTGCATACCTACTCACAGCTACCTTCGTGGTATCGTGTGGTTTGGTGCCTGAGGCATCATCAGAGAATGATTCCGACTCTTTGGTACTTGACTCCATCGCTTTGGGCAATATGGAGTTCCGTACAGAGAACAAGTATTTCATCGATAGTCTCGAACAGAACGGTGTAGAGATTCACTATTCGCTGAACATCGACATTCCTGTATCAGGCAATCCTGCGTTGGTCGATTCTATCAAGGTGTGGATGCATGGCATGCTGGGTAAGTCATACGAAGGTGAACCTGACTTCGGCGACGAGATGCTGAAGCATTATGCTGCTGAGTATTTTCAGGAATGCGACGAAGAAGGTCTCTTCGATGGCTTTGGTGCTTATCTCGAACGTGAGGTGAAATTGGCGACCGATAGTCTCAATTTCGTCTCTTTCGAGGTCGAGGGCTATGACTACACAGGTGGTGCTCATGGTATGCCATTCTATTATGGTGTGTCTTTCAATAAGGAGGACGGTTCCCAGTTAGGATGGGACATGTTTGCTGACACCACTCAGTTGGCACCCATCATCAAGGAGCATATTGCCGACTATTTCGAAGAAAGTACTGATGCGGGGTTCGAGGAGTGTCTGTTCGATGGCGTTTATGAGAACTTCCCATTACCGTATATCGAACCGTGGTTCACGGCCGAAGGTGTGAAGTTTGTATATAGTGCATACGAAATTGCTCCTTTCGTAGTTGGTATGCCAGAATGTACAGTACCTTACAAGAAAGTGGAGAAGTATTTCTCTGAAAAAGGTAAGGCGCTGCTAAAGAAATAAATTAAGCGGTTAAATTTTTAACCGCTTAATACTTTGTATAATATTTTCTCTTACGACCTCAGGTCTCATCGATTCCGATAATGTTTGTTCGGGCGGTGAGACCTGAACGATTTTCGTCCAAGGTGCCAATGTGAGGTCGAAGTCATCGCTTTGTTGTCCGCAGAGGGCGACACAAGGAATGCCCATCTCTTTTGCCATCATTCCGATGCCGTAAGGAGCTTTTCCGCAGAGGGTTTGGCGGTCAATGCATCCTTCGCCTGTGATAATCATCGAGGCCGACTGCATCAGCGAACGAATGTCATACAGGTCCATCAGCAGGTCGATACCACGCTGCATCTTCCAATGCTTCATGGTCATGAGAGCTGCACCGATTCCGCCAGCTGCTCCTGCACCTGGTTGGTCGACGATAGATCGTCCAGTCTGTGTTTCCAGCATCTGTCCGAACTTGCGGTTACGTTGCTCGAGTCGTGGTAGGATAGCAGGCGATGCACCTTTCTGGGCTGCAAACATATGGGTTGCTCCGTTAGGGCCAATCAGCGGATTCTCCACATCCGTAGCAATGATGAATTTACAATCGTCTAGACCTTTCACTTCATGTAGCGCTTCCTGTAAGTCGTTTCTCGATTTCCTCATGCCATACGGCCATTCCATCATGCAGTCGCTGACTCTCTTCGCGCCAATCATGGCTTCCAGCATACCACGTCCACAGTCGTTTGTGGCCGACCCACCTAGTCCTATGATGATTTTTCGTGCACCATGCTTCAGGATATGAAGAATCATTTCACCCACACCAAAGCTGGTTGCTTTCCACGGATTTTGTTCCATGATTTTCAACATTGACAGTCCTACGACAGATGCAACATCCATCACGGCACAGTCGTCCATCAGTCCGTAGTGTGTCTTGATAGGGCGGAGTAGGGCATCGTGAGCCTCCATCTCCACCATCTTTCCACCACGTGCATTAGTTACTGTTTCTGCAAATCCTTCGCCACCATCTGATATGCCGTAGGTCAGCACTTCCAGGTTGGCGTCCTTTGCTAGCAATGCTTCTTTCACAGCCTCAGCTACTTCCGTGCTGCTTAGCGAACCCTTAAACGAATCCGCCATGACTATTATTTTACCTTCTTGTTTCATTTCAGTGCAAAATTAGTAAAAAAATGTAGAACGAACAACAACCATTGAGTATTTTTTATATTTTTTTCATTTTTACATTTTATAATTTTTTCATTTTTACATTTTTCACTATCTTTGCGACATAATAACAAATACACAGTATGCCCATGAAGACGAAACAAAACATTCTGCTGATTGGCTTCTTCATCCAATCAAGTTTATTGTTTGCCCAACCACTCACGTTACACTACGACCGTCCTGCTCAGTTCTTCGAGGAAGCATTAGTGATAGGAAACGGTTCGTTGGGTGCAACTGTCTATGGAGGCTATGATACAGACCGTATAAGCCTGAACGACATCACGCTCTGGACGGGTGAACCTGACACGAAAGTTTATACGCCCGAAGCCTGGCGCAACCTCGCCGATATACGCGATGCGCTCAACAAGGAGGACTATCGTCTGGCCGACCGTCTGCAGCGTAAGGTGCAGGGCCATTACTCCGAGAACTATCAGCCCCTTGGAACGCTCACCATTCATTACCTTAGTGATAATGGGCACACGCCTTCAATCACCGACTACCGTCGTGAGCTCGATATCTCCCGTGCGATTGCTACCGTCACTTACAAGCGTGACGGGGTTCCCTTCACGGCAGAATACTTCTGTTCGGCACCCGATAGCGTTTTATTTATCCGTCTCAAGTCCGACAAGCCATTCAGCGCTGTCGTTCGATTGGATTCACAACTCCCTCATACAACCTTTATAGAGGATGATAATATCATTTCTGATGGATATGTGGCTTATCATTCACGGCCCAACTACACAGACGGAAAGTTCTTTTACGATGAGCAACGTGGTATGCGCTATCGTACGATGGTGATGGTTGAAGCAAATCATGTTTGGGACTCAACGAAAGGCGACACTGCAATAACCTTTTTCAATTCCGATGAAGTTTTCATCAGTGTCTTCAATGTGACTAGTTTCAACGGATTCGACAAGAATCCTGCAACTCAAGGACGTGACTATAAATCGTTGGTTGCACAACGTCTCACCAATGCCGCAGATTATTATTTCGATGAACTTCTTCAGCGTCATATAACTGACTACCAGAAATACTTCAACCGTGTGAGTCTCGATTTGGGAAAGACTGACCCATCCATCTCGGCTCTGCCTACCGATCGTCAGCTTTACAACTACACAGAGCAACATCAACGTAATCCAGAGTTGGAGGCGCTCTACTTCCAATATGGTCGCTATCTGCTCATCTCTTGTTCGCGAACGATGGGTGTACCAGCCAACCTGCAAGGACTTTGGAACGAGAAGATGCTGCCACCTTGGTCTTGCAATTATACCTCGAACATCAACCTCGAAGAAAACTACTGGGCAGTCGAGACCGCCAACCTCAGCGAACTACACATGCCCATGCTGTCGTTCCTGAAGCATACAGCCAAGACGGGTGAAGTCACAGCTCGCGAGTACTACAACGTCCATCGTGGATGGTGTCTCGCCCACAATACCGACATCTGGGCACAGACCAATCCCGTGGGTGAGCACGATGGAGGTCCGCAATGGGCAAACTGGAATATGGGAGGCGCATGGACTTCCACACATATCTGGGAGCACTACATGTTCACACAAGATCGCGAGTTCCTCAAGGAGTACTATCCTGTGCTGCGAGGCGCAGCAGAGTTCTGTCTCGACTGGCTTATCGAGAAGGACGGCTATCTCATGACTTCACCAAGTACTTCGCCTGAGAACGAATACCTCACCCCAGATGGCTATCGAGGCTATACCGTCTATGGAGGTTCTGCCGATATTGCGATGATTCGCGAATGTCTCACCGATGCGCTCGCAGCTGCTCAGGTGCTTAAAACCGATAAGAAGCTATGTGATGAAATCACACGAACACTTCCACGACTCCTTCCATATAAGATAGGTAAGAACGGAAACCTGCAGGAGTGGTATCACGATTGGAACGATGCCGACCCTCAGCATCGCCATCAGTCCCATCTCTTCGGCCTCTATCCAGGCCATCAGATTTCACCTTTTCTATCCGCTTTCCGCTCAACTACACTGGGTGCTAACCTACCTGCCGCTTGCGCCAAAACCCTTGAAATCAAGGGAGATAACACTACCGGATGGAGCACAGGTTGGCGCGTCAATCTCTATGCACGTCTTCAGGATGCCAAGAACGCCTATCACATCTATCGTCGCCTGCTCAACTACATCAGTCCAGACGACTATCGTGGGGAGAACCGTCGCACGGGTGGAGGCACTTATCCTAACCTACTCGATGCTCACTCGCCCTTCCAGATCGACGGTAACTTCGGAGGTTGTGCAGGCGTAGCAGAGATGTTGCTGCAGTCCACCATGAGCGATATCTACCTCCTTCCCGCCCTTCCCGAGGAATGGGCCGATGGTTCCGTACGCGGCCTCTGTGCACGAGGAGCCTTCGAAGTTGATATCACCTGGCACAACCACCAAGTGACCGCATATACCATCCGATCTAAACAGAAAGGAAGCACCACTATTCACTGTAATGGTTCCACTCATGTAATTACACTCCGTGCAGGCAAGGAATATCGCTGGAGTCAAAACGGATGAATTCCTAGATTCTTTATTGTTTTGTAATTTTGATTGCGAAACCTCCACCTGATGCCATGTGAATGGAGAGATTGGTGGCTGATGTGACTGTCTGTCGTTCGATGCGGTAGTCTGTAGCTGCATGGTCGGCATTCACTCCATCGATGGCCATCTCTGCTTGCCAACTGCCTTCAGGCAGGAAACTTAGAGGAAGCATGATGGTACGTGCTGTCCAGTTAGTTTCTCCGCCTACATAGTAGTTGCCAGCTTTATCGGTACGCAGCGTGACGATATACTCGCCCATCTTGCCATCGATGACACGCATACTCTCGTATTGTGAGGGTAGGGTGGCGATGAAACGTGTACACTCGGCCTCTCGCTCATAGATGGTAGGATTATCAGCCAACATCGTGAGGGGGGACTCATGAACGATGTAATGTGCCATCTGGTGACAGCGTGTGCCCATCGTCATAGGGTTGTTGTTTACGGGCTGGAAGTCCTTCGATGTCGCATTGCGGAACCCTCCTGGTGTGAAATCTGTGTAGCCGCACTGCAGACGGATGTAGGGGAAGGTGACATCGTAGAGCGGCATGTCTTGCTCACCGTTCTTGGTCCATTTGGTTTCTTCCATTCCGAACACAGCTTCGAAATTGACAATGTTGGGATAGGTGCGATTGATGCCTGTGGGGGCATAGACGCCATGATAGTCAAGCAATAGATGATGATGGGCACATTTGTCGGCTATACGATATGCCATCTCGACTGCGGTCTGATCGTTACGGTCGAGGAAGTCCACCTTGAAGCCTGCAATACCCATCGCTGCATATCGCTCACAGATAGCATCAATATTGTCATCGAGGCAGTTGAACACACACCAAAGGATAAGTCGCACGTTCTTGGTCTTGGCATACTCGACCAGTAGGGGGAGGTCGATCTCGGGAATGGTTGTCAGCAAATCGCCGCTTGAGGGCAAGTACCACCCTTCATCGAGAATGACGTATTCGAGTCCATAGCGAGAAGCAAAGTCGATATAGTGTTTGTAGGTGGCGTTGTTGATACCTGCTACGAAATCTACTCCCGTGATGTTCCAGTCGTTCCACCAATCCCATGCAACCTTACCTGGTCGAATCCAACTGGTATCTCCTATGCGGTTGGGTGTTGCAAGTGTGTACACCATATTGTTGTCGAGCATCTCTGTATCTTGATGAGCGAGTGCGAAGATGCGCCAGGGGAAGGTACGATTGGCAGTACACAATGCGATGTAATCCTCGGTACTTGTAACGTACTGCTGCTTACGCCACTGATAGTAATCGGTCGTCTTAGGGTACTTGGCGAAATGGGCTTTCACTCCTTTCCCACTCACCTTTAGGAACATGCCCGGGTAGGATTCGAGGTCGCTCTCCATCATCGTAATCTTGGCTGACTGACAATCGACAGTAGCTGGCAAGAAGGCGAGCAGATCGCGTTGACGAGTGAAAGGTGCTACGTTATATGTTGCTTGGAAAGCCATCGCTTCGGGTTTACGTTCATTGGTGGTGAACGGCAGATAGCTGACGTAATCTTCTGCAAATCGGATATCGGCACGTTCATCGAGCACCTTATAGTCGCCCTTCATGGCGGTCGTTACAAAGCGGTAGGCTACTCCTTCGTCAAACACCCGAAATTCGATATCGACACCACAACTGAGCCGAACCACAGCTTGGTTGTAGGTGGTTGCGTAGTGTGTCTGTCGGTAGAGTGGGGCGGTTATGTCTTCACGCACAGTCTTGACAGATGGTTTGCCCTTGATGGTCGCTTTTGATACATCGATAGTCGTTCCGTTTGCTTCGATAATCATACCGATATAAGCACGCTCTATCAGCTGGTTGAACCCATCTGTAAGGGTAAAATGCAGTCCGCCCTGCTGCGACAACTCAACACGAAGCTGTTTGTTAGGGGAAGGGAAAACTTGTGCAAAGCACAATGAGCAATGTAAAAAAGTAAAAATTACAAAATGTAATAATGTTAGTCGTTTCATATCTTCATTTACTATTTGACAATTTATCCTCTCCCTAAAGTCCTCCCCCTCGGGGGAGTTAGAGAGGGGCTACTTAATATTTTATCTGATAGGGATAGCTGGTTGGACCTTCTGATGTCTGTTGTTCCGCTGTTTGTGGTCCTCGACGGCGTCCGAATGATTCAGGACGGTATTCCTTGGTAGGGCAACCTACGACAACGAGATAGAGGCATTTGATGTTGCCAGGATTCTTGTAGGTAAGTGTCTTCTTTGCCTCTGAGTTGGCTCCAAAGTAGGTAGGACGGTTGTCGTTATCGACAGCTACAAGGCCGTAGCGATAGCCAATATTCTCATTGTTGGAGAGTGCCTGAAATTGAACCTTAACGGTTTTCCCAATTGCAGGGAGAGTGATTTCATCTACATTGAATCCATAGGTCTGCGGGGCATTAACGGGTCGTTTCCATCCGTTACCTGCTTCCTCCATCTCGCTCTTCATCTCGCAGGAATAGCGTACGCTTTCCTTTCGTTTATCGGGGAAGTCGAATGTGATGAGTCGGCTATAGCAGTCGAGCAACTCATCACCCATCTGTCGTACATCCACATTGTACATCCGCATATAGGTCTGAGTAAAGTCTTCTCCTCGTTTGCCGCCTCGGAACATATCGGCCATGTAGGTGAGACCGTGAAGATAGCTCCAGTATTCGAGGACGAAGGGGGCGTGGTACATATTCTCGCTGTTGAACAGACTGAGGTGGATGAGTTTCTTAAAGGCTTCCCAATGATAGTTTTCGTCTGTCGTCCACTTCGGGTTTACGTTCCACAGCATCCACTGAGCAGAGGTTTCGAAAATGCCTCCACCCATCCCTTGTGACTGTCCGTCACACGATATCTGAATCTGGAAGGAGTGTCCCAGTTCATGAGCGATACAGTTGAGTGTTTTATCTTGCACACGATTAGGGGCAATCCATAGGGCACCAATCTCATCGTCGTATGAACCTCCGTAGGCAGTCCCTTCGAGTGAGTAGTTGAGCATGACCATCATGCGGTATTTCTCGGCCTTACTTCCTGGCAGAAGGAATCCCATCATGTCGCGATATACATTATAGAAATACTCCACACGGCTGAGCAGGTTATCGAGGTCAATCGTCATCTTGTGTCCATCGAGGTCGGGCGCCTTACTCAGGTCATCACCAAATCCTTTTTCCCAGAAGCATACCACATTGGGAGTACAGGCCATGCGGTAGTAGCTCCATTTTGAATCTCTGCTTGTGAAGTCGTTGTCGCGCAACTCTTTGGGAATGTAGATTTCTTTCCCTGTAGGCAGTTTGTAATCTTGCGCAAAGCACAAAGCACAATGTAAAAAAGTAAAAATTACAAAATGTAATAATGTTAGTCGTTTCATTGTCAGTAGATTAGTTTGTGATTAATTATTAACCAATAACCATTATCAAATCGGTAAAACTTCAATCTTTCCATCTACAAGGGTAATGATGATAGAGAGTGTGGGATGATAGGTTTGTAGGAGACTATCCATTTTCAACTTGTTGACGATAGGTTCAGCTGAGTTGAAGATAATGAGGTAGGTGGAACCATCGGTATCAGCTACCTGATAGCCTTTCCAACCATCAGGGAGTGAGTTGAGAGTTGAGAGTTTAGCGTTGAGAGTTGAGAGTTCGGAGGATGTTACATTGCTATAATAGGCGATAAGGCGGTTGTCAACTCGGTCGCCTATACGTACTTTCCGAGGTTGGTCGGAGTAGAGGGGATAGAGTATCGACGTGAGGATGGAGTTGTTGTTATGCTGGTCTCCGAATGCCATTGTGTTAGTTGCTTTGTTGGTTCGTGTCAGCACTCCGATGCAGTTGTCGATATTGACGTAGTTGGAGATGAGGGCTTCCCCCTTGAGGGGGGACAAGAGGGGGGCTGTTTGTGGGATGAGCGTACGTTCTTCATTAGTGAAAGGGTCGGTAGAGATGGCTAGCAGACCGCCTTTCTCTTTATTAATGGTACAGTCGGCTATTGCTTTGACGATATCGAAATAAAGAACGAGGTTGTGTTTGCTGGCGAATAGGAGATAGTGGTCGCGTAGGGTGTGCTCGTTGGTCTCGAGGGTTCCGCTAACGATGTAGCTGTTGGAGTCGGACCACACGATAGCGTGACGTACATCGATTGCATCTGTTTTCTTGTCGGCCACCTCGTACCAGCCAATAAAGTTACCTGTGTTGTGCGCACGATATGGCACGACAATGTTGTTGCGTACTGCATTGGTGGGTGCAAAATACCCTGTATAGCTTTTCAATCCTTTACTCCATGAAAAACAGGTGAATCGAACATCCGACGATGCCGTGATGACATCCTGATCGGGATAATAGCTAGTTTCACCGTATTGCGAGAGGAATTGTTTCCATGTAACAGGAGCAATATCATCTGTAGGGAGCAGATGGTGCATGAGCCAGGTCATCATAACCCGATGGGCTTCAACACCCATACGACGTGCTCCTACATCGGGACGAAGGAGCCATGAGCCGTCAGGAGTGGTCTTCTGACGACGGGCAATCTGAAGGAGTGCCTGTTGTTCAAGCAGAAGGGCGTAGGGGTCTTTGAGGAAACATGAAACGGTTGAGAATGATGTGATTTGGTCGTAGAGGAACAGGCTCCAGTCGTTTCCGTTCGGCATCGCAAGTTCACCGTCGCTCAAAGCCAGACTGTAGAGCACTTCGTCCATCACAAATCCCACGTTGTGCAGCAGGGCGTTAGTCGTCCAACGCTCTTGCTGATAGAGTTCCGTTTGGAACAACTTAAGCGCCAACGCTGCCTCACCCAATTCCTGGGCTACCACATTCTGATAGCTGGTGTGGAAGTAGTTGTGGTTCTGTAGCGTGTAGTCGTCGTAGAGATTGGCACCCACATAGAGGTCGGCAATGGTTTTCTGGTCGAAATCGGGGTCAATCACTTCCGAATTGTCTGCGTCTGACGGATGCGAATACGAATTGATGGCGAACGCCCTGAGGCGGTCGAACCATTTGGGAGCTAATGCATCATTCGGGAAAAGTCCGAGTGTGGCTGCCAGTACATTGCATTCCCAGCCATTTTCTTCTGCTTTCGTGTCGCCTTGATAACCTGTAGGGATGCTACGCTCGAGTTCGTAGTTACATTCAGCCTTTAAGAGATTGTAAACACACTGACGCTGCTCAGCAGAGAGTTTGTCCCATTGAAAGAAAGCAGAATAGGCTACCGACATCGCCCAGAGCGACGATTCCCAACTATGGTCAGCATTGCTGACAGAGCCCCAATATTGGTTGTTCTTGCAGGAATAGAGACGGTTGGCCTTATGGGTGGAGTATGC
>JAGAAL010000053.1 GCA_017615245.1 Bacteroidaceae bacterium | reverse complement strand
CCCGCCCGTGCGAATATCTTGCAGCGGGCGGGGCAATATCTTGCGGCGGGCGTGCGAATATCTTGCGGCGGCCGCCGCAAGACCAACCCCCCCTTCTTATCCCCCCGAGGGGGGAAGACTAAAGTCTAGAGTCTAAGGTCTAAAGCCTTTTATCTTTCTGAGTGCAAAGATACGAAATAAATCGCTGAAATGCAAGTATTTTTTCCTAAAAAAAAACGACTACTTCTGCTTTTCTTTACAGATTCTCATTATTATTCAAATAGTTTTCGTAATTTTGTCCCTGTAATAAAAAAGATAATAGTTCTAATTGTAAAACAAACTATGGTATACAACTCAAAAGTTCTATTGATTTATACAGGCGGCACCATCGGAATGAACCGCAATCCGCTGACGGGTGCCCTTGAGCCATTCGACTTTGAGCATCTGTTGCAGAAGGTGCCTGAGCTGCATCAGTTCGACACGCAGATAGAGACCTATCAGTTTGCGCCGCCTATCGATTCGAGCGACATGTCGCCCCAGCGATGGACGGACCTGAGCCATGTGATTGCTGACCATTACGACCAGTATGACGGCTTTGTGGTGCTTCACGGCACAGATACGATGGCTTTCACCGCTTCTGCTCTCTCATACATGCTGGAGAACCTGACGAAGCCCGTTATCTTCACTGGCTCACAGCTGCCCATCGGACAGTTGCGCACGGACGGCAAGGAGAACCTTATCACCTCGATAGAGATGGCAGCAGCAAAAGACGAAAATGGTCATGCTATGGTGCCTGAGGTGGGCATCTACTTCAATAGTCATTTGCTCCGAGGCAACCGTACTACGAAGCAGAGCGCAGAAGAGTTCAATGCCTTCGAGTCGTTCAACTATCCCCATTTGGCAGAAGCGGGCGTCAACATCACCTATCATCGCCATCGCATGCTGAAACCGGACTGGGACAAACCGATGACGCCTCATTTCGAACTCGACAACAACGTCATCATCTTCTCGCTGTTTCCTGGCATCCGCGAAGACCTCATCCGTCACATCATCCACACACCTAACTTGCGCGCTATCGTCATGCGTACCTTCGGCAGCGGCAACGCACCACAAAGTCCTTGGCTGCTCGATGCACTCATGGAAGGTACCGCGAGCGGCAAGGTCATCGTCAACATCAGCCAATGCATGCAGGGAGCTGTGGAGATGAGCCGCTACGATTGTGGCTACCATCTGCAAGAGGCGGGTGTGCTCTCAGGTTACGACTCAACGGTGGAGAGTGCCGTCACAAAACTCATGTTCCTCCAGTCGCTCTACGATGATCCCCAGATGATTCGCGACATGATGAACCGCAGCATTCGTGGCGAGATTTCCATAAAATTCTAACGCTCGACAATAAAAACAAGCTTTTATTGTGCTCGCTTAACCGAATTTTTCTATTCTAAACTCTTGAACTAAAGTCTAAAAAGGATGCCGAGCGCATCCTTTTTTTATGCTGTTTTGTTAATTATTATGAATTATGAATTGTGCATTATGAAATATTTCGTACCTTTGCACCCTCAAATGAAATTTGAAGTTTAATTGTAGATTGTAATCAATAAGTATAAATAGATGAACGTTACATTAGAAAACATCGATGCGGTGAATGCCGTTATCACAGCGGAGATAGCTCCTGCTGACTATGAAGAAAAGGTAAAGAAAGCAATCAAGGATTTCCGTAAGAAAGTAAATATGCCGGGTTTCCGTCGTGGTATGGTGCCTGAGGGTTTGGTAAAGAAGCAGTATGGCCCATCAATCCTTGGTGAAGAAGTGAACAAACTGTTGCAGGAAGGTCTCTACAACTATATCCGCGAGAATAAGGTGAACATGTTGGGCGAACCGCTTCCAAATGACGATAATAATGATATCGAACTTGTTGAGGGCAATACCTTCACGTTTAAGTTCGACCTCGCTATTGCTCCAGAAATCAAGTTCTCGCTCACTAAGAAGGACAAGGTGGACTTCTATAATGTGAAGGTCAGCGATGATATGGTGAACAAGCAGGTGGAGATGTATCGTCAGCGTGGCGGAAGCTATGAGAAGGTGGACGACTATCAGGACAACGATATGATTAAGGGTGTCATCACGGAACTTGATAAGGAAGACGGCATCAATGAGAGCGACGTGGTGATGTTGCCTAAGTATTTCAAGAATGAGAAGCAGCAGAAGCTGTTTGCAAAGGCTAAGGTGAACGACATCATAAAGTTCAACCCATCAGCAGCATACGAAGGTAGCGAGACGGAATTGTCATCATTGCTGAAGATTGACAAGGAGCAGGTGGCTGACCATAAGGGCGACTTCAACTTCCAGATTACGGAGATCACTCGTTTCATGCCAGGTCCATTGGATGAGAACCTGTTTGAGCAGGTATATCCAGGAGCAGGTATCAAGACCGCAGAGGAGTTCACGGCTAAGATTCGCGAGGCTATCGAGAACCAGTTCAAGAAAGATGCTGACTATCGTTTCTTGTTGGATATCCGCAACTACATTACAAAGAAGGTGGGCAAGTTGGAGTTTCCAGACGAGAAACTCAAGCGTATTATGGCTGCGAACGCCAATGGTGACACGAAGAAAGTGGAGGAGAACTACGAAAAGAGCATCGAGGAACTGACTTGGCATCTCATCAAGGAGCAGCTCGTAGAGATGACTGGCGTGAAGGTGGAAGACGGAGATGTGCGCGAGATGGCGAAGGACGTCACTCGTATGCAGTTTGCTCAGTACGGAATGCTTAACATTCCAGATGAGTACCTCGAGTCTTCTGTGAAGGAGATGTTGAAGAAGCGTGAAACGGTTGACAATCTCATCGACCGTTGCATCGAGGTGAAACTCGGAACGGCGCTCAAGGACAAGGTGGTTTTGAATGAGAAAGATGTAACACCTGAGGAGTTCAATAAGTTGTTCGACTAAAAGTGTTATTTTGTGTCAATTGACACCTTCTTTTATTAATTATAAGCGTTTTATCAGTTAAGATAAGACGCTTTTGTTATTTTATTTGGTATTAAGATACATTTTTTTGCAATAATGTTTGTATACTTAAAATAAAATTCATAACTTTGACAAACAAATTGGCCATATATGAAACAACGACTACATAGAATCATTTCTCTTGCAGCATTTGCTGTCATAGCCTTTGCCTACCTTGCGGTGAAGGCTCAAGACCTTTTCTATGTGGTTCAGGCACAGGATTTGTTCGTATATGACCATGTGCATTTTGACCTGATTAGAGAGCAACCAGGATGGCTGGTACCTTATGTGGGTAGTTTCCTCACTCAGTTCGCATATTATCCGTTGCTGGGCATTTTGCTGTTTGTGGCCTTACTGACGTTGTTAGCTTGGTTGGTGGGATGGGCCTTCCGCATCCCTTCACACCTCAGTCCGTTAGCATTGGTGCCTTCTGTGTTGGTGGTGATGTTTGTGATGGGATGGGATTATGGCATCTTTTCATCGCGTCATTATGGAAATCTGTTTTCTCCAACGGTTGGATTGCTGATGACCAGTTTGCTGGTGGGTTTGTTCCTGCGTCTGAACAACCGCATTGCCAGATATTTATGTACACTATTGGTAGCTGTTGTATTGTATCCGTTGTTAGGAATATATGTTCTGCTGGCACTGGTGGCAATATTGATGGCTGATTTAATCATGATGCACCATCGTGATTGGATACTGGCAGCAATCGTGCTCATTGCTATGGTATTTGTTCCGATTATTGAGTCGAAGATGTTCTTCCCGAATTTCAATGGACATTATGCTTGGGTGGCAGGGCTGCCATTTTCGGACTTCTTCCGTACATTTAAGATTTGGATACCCCTCTACGCGGCTTTTGCTGTTGTGGCATTGATGGCGTTGATGGTGACAATGATGGAAAAACTGAGCAATAAGGTTGGGTTGATTATCTCAGGGGTTATTGCAGTAGTCTTGATGGTTTTTGTGCCTGTGTCGGCTTATAGCGAATCCAACTTCCGTACACTCGTTGCGGTGGAACATGCGTACGGGATAGGCAATGACGACAGGGTGCTTGAACTTTGTACTGCTCAGGAAAAGCCCATTCGTTCCCTCATTCTGTATCGTAACATTGAATTATGGAAACGTGGACAGTTGCTTGACAAGATGTTCCAATTCACTTGGTCGTCTGATACGATTCCTTCAGAGAACGAGCGCATGAATACCTTCATCGCAGGAGCAAGGGTCTATCAACAATATACCTTTTGGAACTTCTCCTATCGATGGGCCGTAGAACGGATGGTTAGGAACAAACCATCATACGCTGACCTGCAACTGATGGCACAGGATGTCGTTTATAATCATGAGCCGGAATTGGCAGACAAGTATCTCTCAAAATTGGAGAGCACCTTGTTCTATAAGGATTGGGCAAATAATCAGCGTCGCCTATTGGATGTTTCTGTCTTACATAAAGACTCTGTGTGGCAATTGCATAACCAGATATGTGTGGTGCCAAAGGGCGCAATTGACAACACGGAGTATTGTGAATATATGTTGATGAAACATTTCACCAATTTATATGTGAACACAGAGAAGCGGGCAGAACTAAGTCTGGCTGCTGCGATGGTGCTGGGTAATGAGGATGTGTTTTGGCAGCTGTGTCTGGCATTGTGTAAGGCACATAGTGATTGGACATTGCCTCGTCATGTACAGGAGGCTGCACTCCTGTTTGCCTTCAAGCGCCAGAATCAGGGCCTGTTTGAACAGATACAGTTGATGGTGGGGAAGGATGGTGCGGTGTGTCAGCAGTTCCTGTCTCATCAGGATTTGTTTGCGCGTCTGCTTTCACAACCCACTCAGATGGATATAAATACTTTGGCTTCGATATGTCAGGGAACATATTGGAATTACTATTTGAATGAATCACATAGTGTGATTGTGTTTGACTGATGAATCATAGATTAAGTTAAGAGTTATGAATTACGGATTTAAAAACATCATATTGTCAACCCTATGCGTGATGATGAGCCTTATGGTTGTATCATGCACTCCGAGTGTTCCGGAGAATGCTGTTGATGGCGGGAGAGACGTGGCGATATTTCCTGACTATATTGATGTCTATATCCCTTATAACATAGCTCCATTGAACTTCCATATCTTAGATTCGTTGGCAACCGACTTCGTCTCAGTCGTCGAGGACAAAAGTGGCAATCGGCTGATTGCTGGAGGTGTGGATGCTCAGTTTGATGAGGAAGACTGGCATGCAATGCTTGGGGCAAATAAAGGCAGCGATTTGACGGTTACGGTTTATGCCCGTATTCTGGACCGTTGGGAGCGATACAAACCATTTTTGTTCCATGTGGCAGAAGAGCCGATTGACGATTATATATCTTACAGGTATATCGAGGCAAGTTATAAGAATTATAATGAGTTGTCGATCTGCCAGCGAAACCTCACCAATTTCGACGAGTCGGTCATCATCAGTAACAAGTACTTAGGAGGCATCGATCCGTCATCGGAATACCAGTGTGTGAATTGTCATAATTATCAGAACTATCACACCGACAATTTCCAGTTCCATGTCCGTTATTATCTGGGAGGCACAATCATCGTGAGAGGCGGAAAAGCCGAGAAGTATAGCCTCAAGACTGATTCCACTATTGGCGCAGGTGTTTACACCGCATTCCATCCCACGGAGCCGATAATTGCATATTCGCTCAGCCACACGGTGCAGACCTTCCTCATCAACGAGCCAGACCATAAGATAGAGGTGCTTGATACGCTTAGCGATTTGGTTATCTATCACATCGATACCAACGAGATCCAAATTGTTCAGAACAGTTTTAACAGCTTTGAGACATATCCTTCATGGTCTTCAGATGGCAAGTATCTTTACTACAGTTCTTGCTATTTCGAATTGGAGGGCAAAAATACCCATTACGAACTGGCGAATCATTATGATAATATCCAGTACGATATCATACGTCAGTCATATGATGCGAAGACTCGTCAGTTTGGTGAACCTGACACGGTGTTCAAAGCCAGGGAAATAGGCAAGAGTGCCACTCATGCGAGAGAGAGTCCTGATGGACATTACTTGTTGGTATCGGTAGGTGATTTCGGTAATTTTCAGTTACATCATTTCGAGAGTGATTTGTATGTGAAGGATTTAGAGACCGATTCGCTGCGTCCGCTTAGTAAGATGAGTGCCATGAACAGAGCCGAGAGCTATCATGTGTGGAGCAGTAATGGCCGTTGGATTCTTTTCTCAACACGTCGGGAGGATGGCACATACACCCGATTGTATATCGGCTACTTTGACAAAGAAGGTAATGACCATAAGGCATTTGCGCTCCCGCAGCGTGATCCATTACATAACAAGAAACTGCTCAAGGCCTTCAATCTCGGAGAGTTCATGGTTGAGCCGGTGAAAATCTCCCAGCAGGAACTTGCTGATGCCATTCGTAAAGAGGCTGTGCCGGCGAAGTTTTACAGTAATCAGAGGAAATAAAACAAACATACAAAACAGATAGATATGAAAGAAGATTTTATAAAGTATGCTACCAAGCATTGTGGAATTAACAGCATGGTGCTTAATGACGTGATGAAAGCGCAAGCAGGTTATTTGAACCCATATATATTGGAAGAGCGACAGCTGAATGTCACTCAGCTCGACGTGTTCTCACGTCTGATGATGGATCGCATCATCTTCCTCGGTACTGAAATCAACGACTATACAGCCAATGTGCTGCAGGCACAGATGCTCTATCTCGACTCGGTTGACTCGGGTAAGGACATCAGCGTGTACCTCAACTCGCCAGGTGGAAGTGTGTATGCGGGGCTGGGCATCTACGACACTATGCAGTTCATCAGCAGCGATGTGCAGACCATCTGTACGGGTATGGCTGCTTCGATGGCTGCCGTATTGCTGGTGGCTGGTAAGGAAGGCAAGCGTAGTGCATTGCCTCATAGTCGCATCATGATTCACCAGCCGATGGGTGGCGCACAGGGTCAGGCCAGCGATATCGAGATTACAGCGCGTGAGATTCAGAAACTGAAGAAAGAACTCTATACCATCATCGCCAATCATTCACACCAGACATTTGACAAGGTGTGGGCCGACTCCGACCGCGATTACTGGATGACTGCCGAGGAAGCTAAGGAGTATGGTATGATTGATCAGGTGTTGGTACGAAAGGGATAAACAATGAATAAGTGCTCATTTTGTGGACGTAGTTCCAAGGAAGTAAAGCTGTTGATTTCGGGACTTACCGGTTACATCTGTAACGATTGCGCAATGGAGGCGCATAAGGTCGTTATGGAGAACATGAAGTCGAAGGAGAAGTTCGACCGTACCGACCTCCCGAAACCGAAGGACATCAAGGCATATCTCGACCAGTATGTCATTGGTCAGGATGCTGCCAAGATAGCGATGTCGGTCGCTGTGTACAATCATTACAAGCGATTGCAGCACGAGACGGAAGGAAAGGAAAACGATGTGGAAATCGAGAAGTCCAACATCATTATGGTGGGCAGTACGGGTACGGGTAAGACCCTCTTGGCTCGCACTATCGCTAAGATGCTGGTCGTGCCGTTCACCATCGTCGATGCTACCGTACTGACCGAGGCTGGTTATGTGGGCGAAGATGTCGAGAGCATCCTCTCGCGGCTGTTGCAGGAAGCCGACTACGATGCGAAGAAGGCTGAGCGAGGCATCGTGTTCATCGACGAAATCGATAAGATTGCACGTAAGAGCGACAATCCGTCAATCACGCGTGATGTCAGCGGCGAAGGTGTGCAGCAAGCGTTGCTGAAACTGCTCGAAGGAGCGAAGGTGAATGTGCCGCCATACGGAGGACGCAAACATCCTGAGCAGCCGTTTGTGGAGATTGACACACGCAACATCCTTTTCATCTGTGGAGGAGCGTTCGACGGCATCGAGAAACGCATCGCACATCGTCTCAATACTCATGTAGTGGGCTACGGAGCCATTGAGCATACGGCCAAGATAGATAAGAACAACCTCATGCAGTATATTGCACCGATGGACCTCAAGTCGTTTGGTCTCATCCCCGAAATCATCGGCCGTTTGCCAGTCCTCACCCACCTCGAGCCACTCGACCGTGAGGCGCTGCGCAATATCCTCACCGAGCCGAAGAATTCTATCGTCAAGCAATACACACGTTTGTTCGAGTTGGATGGCATCAAGCTTACGTTCGCTCCCGAGGTGCTCGACTACATCGTCGACAAGGCCATCGAGTTCCGTCTTGGAGCACGCGGTTTGCGTTCCATCGTCGAGACCATTATGATGGAGAAGATGTATGAATCGCCATCAGTCCCTGTGAAGCGCCTCACTATCAGCCTCGACTATGCTCGCGAGCAACTCGAGAAGGCAGGAGGCAAGATTATGAATAGCGGAGAATAATGCCAAGCTTGCTTGAGTATTAAAGAGGCGCAGCATTCTGCGCGAAGTGAATAAATAGTAACCCTCAATTATCAGAGTTTTCATGAACAATCAGCAGACATTACTTGAGAACTTAAAGTATTATTTCGGATTTGATACCTTCAAAGGTGATCAAGAGGCCATCATACGCAATCTGCTCGACAAGAAAGACACGTTTGTGCTGATGCCCACCGGAGGAGGTAAGTCGCTATGCTACCAGTTGCCGGCCCTGCTTATGGAGGGTACGGCCATCGTCATATCGCCGCTCATCGCTCTGATGAAGAATCAGGTCGATGCCATTAAGCATATCAGCGACGATGATAATGTGGCACATTTCATCAACTCCTCGCTCAACAAAGCCAGCATCACTCAGGTGAAGGAGGACATCTTGGCTGGGCGTACAAAGCTGCTATATGTGGCACCTGAGTCGCTCACCAAGGCCGAGTATGTCGACTTCCTGCGAGGCATCAAGATATCGTTCTATGCCATCGATGAGGCTCACTGTATCTCGGAGTGGGGACATGATTTCCGACCCGAATACCGCAACATACGCCCCATTATTAATAAGATAGGTACTGCACCTATCATCGCCCTCACGGCAACGGCGACCGATAAGGTGCGCATCGACATCAAGAAGAATCTCGGCATCCTTGACGCAGCTGAGTTCAAGTCGTCGTTCAACCGTCCGAATCTCTACTACGAGGTACGCCCCAAGACCAAGGATGTCGACAAGGACATTATTAAATATATAAAGCCTAACCCGGGAAAGAGCGGCATCATCTATTGCCTCTCGCGTAAGAAAGTGGAAGAGCTGGCTGAAGTGCTCAAGACCAACGACATCAAGGCATCGGCCTACCACGCAGGTATGGAATCCGATGTGCGCAGCGCCACACAGGACGACTTCCTCATGGAGCGCATCGACGTCATTGTGGCCACCATCGCCTTCGGTATGGGTATCGACAAACCCGACGTGCGTTTCGTCATCCACTACGACATCCCCAAGAGCCTCGAAGGCTATTACCAGGAGACTGGCCGTGCCGGACGCGACGGGGGAGAGGGCCGATGCATCGCCTTCTATTCCCACAAAGACCTCAAGAAACTCGAGAAGTTCATGGAAGGCAAGCCCGTTGCCGAGCAGGACATCGGTCGCCAGCTGCTGCAGGAGACCTCCAACTACTGCGAGTCGTCGGTATGTCGCCGCAAGCTGCTGCTCCATTACTTCGGTGAAGACTATCCCGAGGAAAACTGCGGCAACTGCGACAACTGCTGCCATCCGCAGACCAAGATTGATGCCAAGGCCGACCTTGTGCTTGCCCTGCGTGTCATCCAGGCCGTGAAGGAAAACTTCAAGCGCGACTACATCATCAGCATTCTCTGCGGACGTACTGACGAGGAACTTATCCTTGCCCATAAGCACGACAAGCTCGACCTCTTCGGCTGCGGAGCAGAAAAGAAAGCCGACTACTGGAGCGCTGTGCTCAATCAGGCTATGATCGACCACTACATCAGCAAGGACGTCGACAACTACGGTCTGCTCAAGCTCACCAAGACCGGCAAGCGCTTCATTAAAAAGCCCGTCGACTTCCAGATTGTGGAGAACCGCAACTACGACGAACTGGCCCTCGAGGACGAGAACGGACATGCATCCGTGCTCGACGAGACGCTCCACAAGATGCTGCTCGACCTCCGCAAGAAGCTGTCGAAGAAGTACAACGTGCCGCCATACATCATCTTCCAAGATCCGTCGATCGACGCCATGACCACCTACTATCCCATCACCCTCGAGGAGCTCCAGACCATTCAGGGCGTGGGAGCCGGTAAGGCCCGCCGCTACGGACAGGAATTCATCGACCTCATCCGTCGCCACTGCGAGGAGAACGACATCGAGCGGCCTGTCGACATCCGTGTGCGAACCGTAGCCAAGAACTCGATACAGAAAATCAGCATCATCCAGAGCATCGACCGTCAGGTGGCGCTCGACGACATTGCCCTCGCCAAGGGTCTCGACTTCGACGAACTGCTCGACGAACTCGAATCCATCGTCTATAGCGGAACGAAGCTCAATATCGACTACTTCATCGAAGAGGAAATCGACGACGACAAGGTGGAGGAAATCTACGAATACTTCCGCGAGAGCGACACCGACGACCTCGAAGCCGCCTTCCGCAACCTCGACGACGACATCTCCGAGGAGGAAATCCGCCTCGTGCGCATCAAGTTCATCTCCGACCTGGCGAACTAAGGGCCAGGCCCCCAAAGCCCCCCTCTATGAAACCTTCTCAACATCGTCGAGAAGGTTTTGTAGCCCCTACAAGAGCCATTCGGATTTTAACATTTCGGTGCCCAGATGCCCTAAAATTGGCAATTTTATTTTACTAACTAAACAGATAACTCGGATACTCCGGACAATCCTGGTGGAGGTGGAGACAATGGCGGTGACAACGGTGGTGGAGGTGGTTCTGGCGGAGTGGATCAGAATTAAAAGTTTAGAGTTGAGAGTGTAGAGTTTAGAGTTGTTGATAAAGTGTAGAGTTGATAAGCAACTGCGAAGTAACGTCTGTCACTCCTGTACTCCTGCCACTCCTAAACTCCTGAACGAAAGTCTAAAAAGGATGCCGAGCGCATCCTTTTTTCGTACCTTTTCCAAAAAATAGTTAATAGTAAATGGCTGAATGGTAAATATTTCGTATCTTTGCAGCCAATTAATAAATATAGGTATTATGTCAACGTTTATTGAAGATAGAGTAGTGATGGAAGGGTTGACCTTTGACGATGTGCTGCTGATACCAGGCTATTCAGAGGTCCTTCCGAAAACGGTGGAGCTGTCCACCCAGTTTACACGTCACATCACGCTGAACATCCCGTTCGTTACGGCGGCGATGGACACGGTGACGGAGGCTCCGATGGCGATTGCCATTGCCCGCGAGGGCGGCATCGGCGTGATTCACAAGAACATGTCGATTGAGGAGCAGGCGCGTCAGGTGTCGATTGTGAAACGTGCTGAGAACGGCATGATTTACGACCCTGTGACCATCAAGCGCGGCAAGACGGTGGGCGATGCACTGGCCATGATGGCTGAGTATCACATCGGCGGTATCCCCGTGGTGGACGACGAGGGCAAGCTGGTGGGCATCGTGACGAACCGTGACCTGCGTTTCCATCGCAACGACAAGACGCTGATTGACGAGGTGATGACGAGCGAGAACCTCATCGTGACGCATCATCAGCAGACCGACCTCGACCGTGCTTCGCAGATTCTGCTCAAGCATAAGATTGAGAAACTGCCGGTGGTGGACGACGACAATCACCTCATCGGACTCATTACCTACAAGGACATCACGAAGGCGAAGGACAAGCCGATGGCATGCAAGGACGACAAGGGCCGTCTGCGTGTGGCAGCTGGTGTGGGCGTGACGTTCGATACGCTCGACCGCATCACGGCGCTGGTGAATGCCGGAGTGGATGCCATCGTCATCGATACGGCTCACGGTCACAGCAAGTCGGTCATCGAGAAGGTGCGCGAGGCTAAGCAGCACTTCCCCGATGTGGACATCGTGGTGGGTAACATCGCCACGGGCGAGGCAGCACGCATGCTAGTCGAGGCCGGAGCTGACGCAGTGAAGGTAGGTATCGGCCCAGGCTCTATCTGTACGACACGTGTCGTGGCAGGAGTGGGTGTGCCTCAGCTCAGTGCCGTGTACGACGTGGCCAAGGCTCTCGAAGGTACGGGTGTGCCACTCATCGCCGACGGAGGTCTGCGCTATTCGGGCGACGTGGTGAAGGCCCTTGCAGCAGGCGGACACAGCGTGATGATAGGTTCGCTCGTAGCCGGTACGGAAGAGGCCCCAGGCGAAACCATCCTGTTCAACGGACGTAAATATAAGTCATATCGTGGTATGGGTTCGCTCGAAGCCATGGAGAACGGTTCGAAAGACCGCTACTTCCAGGCAGGCGAGAAGGACACGAAGAAACTGGTTCCGGAAGGCATCGCAGGACGTGTGCCTTACAAGGGAACCGTGCAGGAGGTCATCTACCAGATGGTGGGCGGACTGCGCTCGGGTATGGGCTACTGCGGAGCCAAGGACATCAATGCCCTCCACAATGCCAAGTTCACACGTATCACCTCGGCCGGTGTGCTGGAAAGCCATCCGCACGAGGTCATCATCACGAGCGAGGCTCCGAACTATAGTGCTAAGCAAGGATAAGGAAAGATTGAAGACAGATATGAAGAAATTATTGATATTTGCATTTACAGCATGTTGTGCTGGTCTTTATGCACAGAGCGATCCAGTCATCATGACCGTGAACGGGAAGGACATTACACGCTCGGAATTTGAATACAGCTACAATAAGAACAACTCGGACGGAGTAATCGACAAGAAGACTGTCGAGGAGTATGTGCCGCTGTTCATCGACTTCAAACTGAAGGTGGCAGCAGCCGAGGATGCACGTTACGACACCGTGACTGTCATCCAGAAGGATCTGCGTAGTTATAAGGAACAGATGGTGGTGCCGACCATCATCGACAAGGACTTCATCGAACGTGAAGCCCGCGAGACATACGACAACACTGCCGCACGTTTCGAAGGCGAAGACCTGCTGAACGCCAGCCACATTCTCGTGAGGATGAGTCCGAACGCTACGGCTGACGAACAGACAAAAGCAAAGACCCGCATCGATTCCATCTATACCGCCTTACAGGGTGGGGCCGACTTCGCCGAGTTGGCTCGCAAGTGCTCGGAAGACCCAGGCTCGGCCCAGAAGGGTGGTGCGCTCGGTCAGTTCGGTAAGGGCATGATGATTCCTGACTTCGAGAAAGCAGCCTATGCCTTGAAGAAAGGCGAGACAAGTGCTCCGTTCAAGTCGACCGTTGGTTGGCACATCGTGAAACTTGAAGACCGTCATCCGTTTGAATCTTATGAGTTCCACCACGAAAGCATCATTAAGTTCCTCGAACAGCGAGGCATCAATGAGGCATCGGCCAACTATCATATCGATTCTATCGCCAAAGCTCGTAAGGTGGAGCGCGATGTAGTGATTGACGAGTTGTTCGAAGACCTCAAGGCGAAGGATGAGGAAACCCGATTCCTCTCACAGGAGTACTACGACGGCACCATGATGTACGAAATCTGTAAGAACCAGATATGGGACGTCGCTGCCAAGGACGAGGCTGGTATGCTGCAATTTTACAATAAGAACAAGAAGAACTACCAGTGGGACGAACCTCGCTTCAAAGGTATCGTAATCAGCGCCAAGGAGCAGTCGATTATCGACAACGCGCCCAAACTGCTGAAGAAGACTAAGGACGACACCCAATGGGGAAAAATGATGGTCGAGGCCTACAACAACGACTCGACGAGGAATGTGCGCATCGAGCATGGTATCTATAAGAAAGGTGACAGCCCGAATGTCGACAAACTGGAATTCGGTCTGCCTACCGAACTCAAACCATTCAGGGATTTCCCGTTTGTGGGTACTTACGGACGTGTACTTAAGAAACCGGAATCGTATAAGGATGTGATTGGCCAGCTCACCGTCGACTATCAGTCGGCCGTAGAAAAGGAGTGGGTTGCCGAACTCAGAAAGAAATATACCTTTAAGGTGAATGAAGATGTGTTGAAGACGGTGAATAAACATTGAACATGAAAAGAATACTGATATTAGTTTTTGCACTCCTTGGCATTCAAACCGCTTTCGCTCAGTCGGCCAACAATGTGATCGACGAGGTGATATGGGTGGTAGGCGATGAAGCCATCCTCAAGTCGGAGGTGGAAGAGGCACGTGTGGAGGCTCAGATGCAGGGCGAACGGTTCCCGGGCGATCCTTATTGTATCATCCCTGAGCAGTTGGCCGTGCAGAAGCTGTTCCTCCATCAGGCAGCTATCGACTCCATCTCGGTGTCGGATGCCGATGTGTTTACCGAAGTAGACCGTAAGATAGAACGTTATATCCAGATTCTGGGTTCACGAGAAAAACTGGAGAAAGAGGTGGGTAAGCCGCTCAATCAGTTCCGCAACCAGCAATTCGAACTCGAGAAAAACGGTGAATTGATGCGTCAGGTGCAGATGAATATCATCAAGAACACAAAGGTGACACCCGTACAGGTACGTAACTACTTCAAGGATATGCCCGAAGATAGTCTTCCATTCGTTCCTACAACGGTTGAGGTACAACTATTTACACGTGCGCCGAAGATATCACAGGAGGAGATTGACCGCATCAAAAGCGATCTGAGAGAGTACACCGAGCGTGTCAATTCAGGAAAGGATAAATTCTCAACCCTCGCTGTGATGTACTCAGAAGACGGCTCTGCTGCAAGAGGCGGAGAGCTGGGCTTTATGAATCGCGGTGAATTGGTGCCTGAGTTTGCCAATGTAGCATTCTCGCTCACCGACCCGAATATCGTTAGCAAGATTGTGGAGTCGGAATATGGATTCCATATCATCCAGTTGATTGAGAAACGAGGCGACCAAGTCAACGTGCGGCACATCCTGCGTAAGCCTCGTGCAAGCGACGACGAAGTGATGGACTGCGTACATTTCCTTGACTCGGTATGTGACGATATCCGTCGTGGCAAGTTCACGTTCGAGGAATGTCTGCCATATCTCTCCAGTGACAAAGATACTCGCAACAACTACGGAAACATGGTGTATACCGATCCTCAGACCTATCAGACTACATCAAGGTTCCAGATGGTGAACCTCCCTCCAGAGGTGGCAAGAGTGGTGACGGGTATGCAGATAGGCGAGATATCCAAACCGTTCACCATGATTAACAAACAGGGCAAGGAAGTGGTGGCTGTAGTGAAGCTAAAGAATCGCATCAATGGACATCGTGCCACGATGAAAGAGGACTACCAGATACTGCAGGACACGATGTTGGATAAACTCAACCAAGATAAGCTCAACGCCTGGATTCGGGAGAAACAGAAGACGACCTATATCCGCATCAATGGTGACTGGCGTCAGTGTGAATTCCAATACCCAGGATGGATTAAGGAATAGAACTGAAAGATTTTGCGAATGCTACAGCAACAAACGAAACAGATACATCAAATTTCAAAGAGGAGGATGCTCATGATGAGTATCCTGTTCTGTTTTGTTGCCTTATCAGCTGTGGCACAAACCAAAAGGGGGCGACAGACCGACTCACGCATCTATCTCATCCACTCGGATGTCCTCTACAAGACACCTCACGATCCAAGAGCGGAGATATTGGTGGGAAAAGTGAAGCTCAGCCACGATGGAGTATTCCTCGATTGCGACAGTGCGCGGTTCTATCGTGAAGACAACTCGTTTGATGCCTACGGAAACGTGAAGATGGTACAGGGCGATACACTTTCATTGATAGGTGACTCGCTGTTCTACGATGGCTTTGCACTACAGGCTCATGCACGAGGTAATGTGGTGCTGAAGCATCGTAAGACCAAACTGACGACCAACAAACTCGACTACGACCGTGTGTATGGGTTGGGTATGTATATCGATGGCGGAACATTGTATGATGGTGATAATGTATTGAACTCGTATTGGGGACAATATTCGCCATCGACCCACGAAGCTTTTTTCACAGATAATGTGACACTGAAGAACCCGAAGTTCGACCTTGTGTCCGACACCTTATATTATTATACAGACACAGAACGAGCCAAAATTGTTTCTCCTACCAATATCACTACTTCCGACGGAACATTCGTGTATGGTGAGGCTGGCGACTACGATACCAAGCGGTCGAAAGCTAATCTGCTCAATCGTTCCTACCTTATTAAGGATATGCGGAAAATCGTGGGCGATAGTCTGCACTATGAGAAGGATACTGGTATCAGCGAAGCTTTTGGAAATGTAATCCTGACCGATGATGAGAATTACTGTGCTCTGCAGGGAGACTATTGTTGGTATGACGAGAATACAGGGAATGCACTGGCAACCGATCGTGCGGTAGCAATGGAGTATTCAGGACCTGATACGATGTATGTACACGGCGACACTCTCCGTATGTACACCTATAATCTTGATACCGACTCGGTGTATCGTAACCTTTATGCCTATAAGCATGTCCGAATGTATCGCAACGATGTGCAAGGTGTGTGTGACTCATTGGTGACGCTCGAACGTGACTCGTGTACCTATATGTATGGCCAACCTATCCTTTGGAACGACCGTCAGCAGGTGTTTGGTGAGGAGATACGTGTGTACAACAATGACAGCACGATCGACTGGGTGCATATCATCAATCAGGCGATGACCATTGAGCAGGTCGACTCGGTATCATACAACCAAGTGTCGTCGAAGGAAATGATGTGTTACTTCAAAGATGGGCAGATAGAGCATAACGAAGCGCATGGAAACGTGTACGTGATTTATTTCATTGAGGACGATAGTACCATTGTGATGGTGAACTACTCGGAAACCACAGAACTGCATCTGTATATGAAAGAAAAGAAAATCGACAAGATATGGATGCCGGCCTCAAAAGGTATGTTCTATCCTCCTTTCGATTTGCCCAACAATCGACGGTATTTGTCGACTTTCGCTTGGTTCGATTATATACGTCCGCTCAACAAGGATGACATATTTGAATGGCGTGGAAAGGATGCAAAGAACATCCTGAAAGCGACAGAAACACGTTCTGCACCGATTCAACGGCTCGAAAAATTCAAAAATAATAATCAATAACGCATATGGGACTGTTCAGAGTAAATAAGCCACGAGGATTCCAACATAACTATATCTACTACGACCCCCGTAAAGAGAAGTTGCAGAAGATAGAGGAGAATGCCAAGCGTGAATTGGGAATGCTGCCGGAGAAAGAATTCGATCCGGAAGACATCCGCGGTAAGTTCGTGGGGGCTACCAAACACCTCAAACGTCGCAAGGAGAGTGGACATAAACCCGTTTCGTCGGGCATACTCATCATCATCATCATTGTATTGGTGTTGTTGGCTAAATATCTGTATACAGGACGGCTTTTTTAATTCTGATTCATCACACTTCACACTAAAGTTTCACTAAAATATGGAGGATATCATACATCTGCTTCCCGATTCGGTGGCCAACCAGATAGCAGCTGGTGAGGTGGTTCAGCGTCCGGCTTCAATTGTTAAGGAGTTGGTCGAGAATGCTTTGGATGCTAATGCAAAGAACATTCAGGTATTGATAACAGATGGCGGTAGGACGTGTGTTCAGGTGATTGACGACGGAAAAGGGATGTCGGAAACCGATGCTCGCATGGCCTTCGAGCGTCATGCTACCTCGAAGATTCGAAGTGCGTCTGACTTGTTTGGCTTGACCACGATGGGTTTTCGGGGAGAAGCATTGGCCTCGATTGCTGCTGTAGCGCAGGTGGAATTGAAAACACGTCGCCCAGACGACGAAGTTGGTACACTGTTGCGTATTGCTGGCTCGAAAGTGGAGTGTCAGGAACCGACTGCTTGTCCTGTAGGTAGTAATTTCTCTGTTAACAACCTTTTCTTCAATGTGCCGGCACGTCGTAAGTTTCTTAAATCCAATCAAACCGAACTTACCAATGTCGTGGCAGATTTCGAACGTATCGTGTTGACACATCCCGAATGCAATTTTTCACTGTTTAACAACGGGGTGGAAATGTATAAGCTTCACGAGACCTCTGTACGCCAGCGAGTGTTGGATGTGTTTGGTAAGAAACTGAATGCCGAACTGTTGCCCGTACAGGTAGAGACATCGTTGGTGACCATCTCGGGCTATGTGGGTAATCCGGAATCTGCCAAGAAGCGTGGGCAACATCAGTTTTTCTTTGTCAATGGTCGCTACATGCGCCATCCTTATTTTCATAGTGCTGTGATGCATGCCTACGAGAACTTGATTCCTGCAGGTGAGCATGTCTCCTATTTCCTCTATCTGGCGGTCGATCCTGCTGCGATTGATGTGAATGTTCATCCGACGAAGACAGAAATCAAGTTCGATAACGAACAGCCTATATGGCAAGTGCTCACAGCAGCTATCAAGGAAGCATTGGGAAAGTATGTGGGTGTACCTACGATAGAGTTTGATGTAGAAAACCAACCCGATATCCCTATCATCGGAGTCAACAAACTTAGCTATAGTATTCCTGAACCCAAACAGGTGAAGACTAACTATAATCCGTTTAAACCGACCGATAGTTTCTGCAGTAACTCTGCTCATCCCGTGAAAGGGTGGGAGAGTCTGTATACTCAACCGGAACGAATGCCTTCGACACCAGAGGAGCCAACATTGTGGAATTTGGAAGCGTCTTCAGCAATGCCTGATTTAGATACTCCGCGATTTCAATATAAAGGGCGGTATATCGTGATGCCTGTCAGCGAAGGTATTATGGTGATTGACCAGCATCGTGCCCATGTTTCTGTACTTTATGAACAGTATCGGGATAATTTGTTCCAGCAGTTACATGTATCGCAAGGAATGCTTTTTCCTGAAGTTGTGCAATTCGACCGACAGGAATTGTTGGTGGTTGAAGACATTATGTCCGACCTGGAATATATCGGATTTGAACTGACAAACCTTGGTGGCGGTTCTTATTCCATTAACGGAATACCGTCAGGGCTTGATGGTGTGAATCCCATCAATCTGTTACATGATTTGGTCAATAGTGTTAAAGAAACAGGATGTAGCATACAAGAGAAGATTCATCATGCAATCGCACTAACAATGGCACGCACCACAGCAATAGTTTACGGGCAGGTCTTGTCAGACGATGAGATGCGTGTGTTGCTTGAACAACTCTTCTCCTTGACGACACCAAAATATACACCAAATGGTCAGGTCGTGTTTACGATTCTTGCTAATAATGATATTGATAAGAGCTTCAAATAAGAAACCATAACCATCATCCATTGATTTCTTGGATGCGGTTTGGAAAGTGCGTATTGTAAATTCGAATGTGCAATAAAACCCTTCAAAAAGCAAGAAAATGTATGTTTTTATGTAAAAAACTATATTTTTTTTTAAAAAAATGTTTGTCTGTAAAAGAAAAATTGTAAATTTGCACGGATTTTGAAGGTGTAGAACGTCTTGAAAAAGACATAGTGAGAGACTTAGAAAACAAAGTAAAGATAAGATATATTAATTTTTAACACATAGTAATTATGAAGAAACTTTTAATTGCACTGGCATTTGTCGGTTTAGGTACTGCAGCTAACGCTCAGTCAACTCAGATTGAAACTCCTTCTAAGTACACTGTTGCAACAAACTCTTTCTGGTCAAACTGGTATGTACAGTTTGGTGTAGATATGAGTGTCATGAATCCTTATAAATCGAAGTTCTTTACAGAGGATTGGCACAATGGTCGTACTTATGGTATTGATTTAGCAGTAGGTAAGTGGTTTACTCCTGGTATCGGTGTTCGCACTAAGGTACAGTGGGAGAATGGTCTCTTTGCTCATGCATTCCGTAACACAGATCATGTAATCTGGGCTCCAGATTTCCATAAGGGTGGTTATGGTGCAGCTGCTCTTGATGTTCAGTTCAACCTCACCAACCTCTTCAAGGGTTATGACGAGAACCGTATTTGGAATCTCATTATTTATCCACGTGGTGGTGTGGCTCGTAACTTCGCTGCTAAGGAATACGCATTCCTTCTTGGTGGTGGTATCCAGAATACTTTCAAGATTAACAGATTAATCAGCGTTTACGCAGATCTCTCTTACAACCTCCTTCCATCAAATAGTTTCTCTATCAACGGAAGAATGCCAGGTTATAATGGTGACTTCAATGAGCATCATCATGCTTATGCAGCTCTCGAAGCAGGTGTAAGCTTTAACCTCGGTAAGGGTACTTGGGATAAGGCAGTTACACTCGATGCTTACAATGCACTTGCAGCAGCTTCGGAAGAAGCTCTTGCTAAACTCCGTGCAGAACTTGACAAGGAACGTGCAGAAAATGCTCGCCTCCGTGCAGAATTGGCTAACCAGCCTAAGAATACCGACGCTACAGTTCGCGTAGAGAAAGTGATTGCATCTGCAGCTACTTCTGTATTCTTCGATCTTAACTCAACAGCTATCAACTCTAAGAAAGACCTCGTTAACCTTGAAGCAGTTGCTTCTGCAGCAAAGGAAGCTGGTGCAAAGGTTGTTGTTACAGGTTCTGCTGATAGCAAGACAGGTTCTTCTGCTTGGAACCAGAAGTTGTCTGAAGGTCGTGCTCAGGCTGTTGCTGACGAACTCGTTCGTCTCGGTGTTAGCCGCGATAACATCACAGTGAAGGCTATTGGCGGTGTAAACGAGGTATCTCCTTACACTCTCAACCGTCGCGCAGTGGTTGAATTGAAGTAATTCAGTCATTCAATATTGATATGAAGTAGGGTGCTGATTACAGTACCCTACTTTTTTTTCATTAAAATGGCAAAAAAGTTCAATAAACATTTGGTAGGTTCAAAAAAAAGTTGTAACTTTGCACTCGCTTTTGAAAAAGAAGGAAAAAGCACGGGGTATAGCGCAGTTGGTAGCGTTCCTGGTTTGGGACCAGGCGGTCGCGTGTTCGAGTCACGCTGCCCCGACAACGAAAAGGGCGATTGGGCGTTTAGCTCAGCTGGTTCAGAGCATCTGCCTTACAAGCAGAGGGTCGGCGGTTCGAATCCGTCAACGCCCACAATAGTGAAGAGATTGTTTTTCAATCTCTTTTATTTTTTATCATCAGCAAAGATATGGCAAACAATGATTGGAAAGATCGTCTCGGAGTAGTTTTCTCTACCAATTCCGACTATCAATACACCACCGATGCCCCAGAGCAACATGAAACGCTGCCGAAGAACGAGCAGCGCCTGCGTGTGAGTATCGAGAAGAACGGTCGTGGCGGTAAGGTTGTCACCATTGTGAAAGGATTTGTAGGCACATTCGATGACATCAAGTCGTTGGGCAAATACCTGAAAACCAAATGTGGAGTAGGAGGAAGCGTCAAGGACGATGAAATCATCATTCAGGGAAACCTGAAAGACAAAGTTATCGACCTACTGAAAGCCGACGGATACAACAACACTAAATAGCCCGACTTAGATTCTTACGACGTTTTTGATGTTCGGGATTTTCTTCAGGTCTTTGATGATGGTCTGTGCTTCTTTCGTGTTATGGACATAGAGCACAATGGTACAGTCGAACACGCCGTCGATAGTCTCTACGGTTAGTTTGCGAATATTTGCATTAAATAGCTGTGAGATGACCTGAGTGATCTGGTTGAGGATACCAATGCGGTCGAAACCATCAAGTTTGATAGTGACAGCAAATTGTTTTTCACCTTTCACGTCCCATTTCACGGCAAATAGCCGGTTACCTGAGTTGGCTTTCAAACGTAGTGCTGCCGGGCATTGTAGTTTGTGTACGTGGAAGATGCCATCGTTTGCTTGGTATGCCATAACGAGATCGCCTGGGATAGGGTTACAACAGGTGTCAAGACAGAACTTTGCATCGATGTTCGTATCATTGATAACCAATGGTTTCTTTTTATCGTACACGGCTTCTTTGTCTGGCTTTTCGGACTTGTTGTCTGCCTCTTTTTGTTTCTTCCGCCCGAAGGACAGCAGTCGTTTCCAAGTGCTGTTGTTGTCTTTTCCGCGCAGATATGATTCGTCCATGTTGCCCAGCACTACTTTCTTTTGTCCGATGGCGAGATAGAGTTCTTCGGCTTTAGCGAACGAATGCAGATGGCATAGCTTGTCAATATTTGGTGTGTCCTTGATGATTCCACACTTAGCAAGGAATTCATCCAGCATTTCCTCTCCTTCTCGTTGTTGCAGACGTTCCCTCTTGCGGATGGCAGCCAGTATTTTGGCTTTTGCCTTCGCTGTGGTGGCGATATTAAGCCACTCATCGGTGACGGTAGGTTTGAAAGACGTAAGGATTTCAACCTGGTCTCCACCTTGTAGCCTATAGGTCATTGGTACCAGTCTGTGGTTGACCTTTGCACCCATACAGTGTGTGCCGACTACGGTGTGGATGGAGAATGCAAAGTCGAGGGCTGTGGCACCCGTAGGAAGTATCTTGATTTCTCCCTTTGGCGTGAATACCAGTATCTCTGATGCATAGAGATTGAGCTTGATGGTGTCAAGAAAGTCCATCGCATCGGGTTGAGGGTCATCAAGGATCTCTTTAATCGTGACAAGCCATTTGTCAAGCTCGTTATCCCTCTCTTCGTCCGTTGCTTCTCCTTCCTTGTATTTCCAATGGGCAGCGAATCCTTTCTCTGCGATATCGTCCATCTTCTGGCTTCGTATCTGAACCTCAATCCATTCGCCCATATTACTCATCAGGGTTACGTGGAGGGCTTTGTATCCGTTTGCTTTGGGATGGTTGACCCAATCTCTGAATCGGTCAGGATGGCTTGAATAAATTTGGGTAAGTGCCACATAGATATTGAAACATTCGTTTCGTTCATCGATATTGGCGCGTGGCTCAAAGATGATTCGTACGGCCAGAATGTCATAGACTTCCTCAAATGGGATATGTTTTGTCTGCATCTTTGACCATATCGAATAAGGTGACTTAATGCGAGCTTTGATTTCGTAGTTGAACCCCATCTGCTCGAGTTGCTTGCGGATAGGGGCGGTAAATTCTTGGAATACCGTATTACGTTCGCTTTCGGTTGCCTGCAGTTTCTTTTCTATGGCCTTATATTCATCTGGATGCTCATACTTGAAACTGAGGTTCTCAAGTTCAGACTTAATGGCATTCAGACCTAATCGGTTGGCTAATGGAGCGTAGATGTAGAGTGTTTCACCCGAAATCTTATAGCGCTTGTTTGCAGGTTGTGCACCCAGGGTACGCATGTTGTGCAGACGGTCTGCCATCTTGATGAGAATGACACGAATGTCATCGTTCATGGTGAGAAGCAGTTTCTTAAAGTTTTCTGCTTGTGCAGATGCTCTCTCTCCAAAGATTCCACCCGATATCTTCGTCAGTCCGTCAACAATCTGAGCAATCTTCGGGCCGAAAATGTTCTCAATATCTTCGATGGTGTAATCGGTGTCTTCTACTACATCATGCAGCAGGGCAGAACAGATGGAAGTGGAACCAAGACCAATTTCTGAGCATACAATCTGTGCAACAGCCAAAGGGTGCATGATGTAAGGCTCGCCCGACAGTCTTCGTCCTCCTTGATGGGCATGACGGGCAAAGTTGAATGCTTTGGTGATGATATCAACTTTCTTTCTGTGCTTAGTACTCAGGTAAGAATCAATAAGGTGCTGGAATGCTTCTTCCACCATCTTTTCTTCTACTATGTCAAATGCTTTCTCCTCTGCCATAATGCCATTCATTAAAAATTGATACTACATTCAACACCATACGACTGGTTGGCGATGGAATTCGACCACGCTACGGAGTGTTTGTCATGAATAACCGAAGGACGCACTTTCATCGACAGGTTTTTGCTGATATCGAAACTGGAGAGTTCTGCATCGACATAGGCGTCGATGATTGACAGTACATATACACCAATCATGCAGAACATACTAAGGTCACGATAGCGTCGGTAGTAGTTTTTCTTTCTACGGAACAAATCCTGTACACGTGTCAAATTCTGATTGATGTTGTAGTTCTGAGGGATGAAGTTCTCGTAGCTCTTGGTGTTCGGGTCGTCGTCCGTGATGTCGATGTAGGCTTTTGAGTAGTCGTGATACATCATGTTGTTCCAATTCAGCGCATACACGCAACCTACAAATCCTCCGTAAATCAGTGGCAACTTCCAGTATTTCCTATTGTAGATCTGTCCACCGCCAGGGATGGCTATCGCCAGCCACAGGGCTTTCTTCGGGTCGGGCACAAAGAATTGCTTTTCTACGAATTGTCTAATGGCCTTCTCGGATGGCACCACGAACGTGGTAGTTTTGATGGTGCTATCTAATTGCAGCGTGTCGGTCATCGTGATAGTCTCCCTGTTACGTCTCTGTTGTGCCTGAGGGGTTCGCACATTCAGCGTGTCTTGAGCAATGGCGGTAAACGATAGGCACATCAACGCCAGGAACCCAATGATACGTGTGTTCCCAATTGAGTGAGTGATTATCTTTTTACCTGTCTGATTCATTGCTTTATGCGTTTTTACCATTAACCTCTAACTACTAACTTCTAACCTCTAATTCCGTTGCTAATTCATGGAAACTATCCTCCAGGTCATCGCTGTCGGGAATCAGCGTGTGAAGCACACTTTCGCCATAACACGTCCGTATCTCTTTCAGATTGACGGCGGTAGACCTCAGTTGGGGGTTGACATGAGTGACGAGAAATCCCATTATCTTAAGCTTTGCATTAAGGCAATAACTCACATCGTCGATGGTCCGTAGCAGTTCTGCCATTCCGTCGAAGATGGTGTAGTCGCACTTGATGGGTATCAATACTTCATCGGCAGCTACAAGCGCGTTCATGGTGAGCAGCCCTAATGAAGAAGGCGTGTCGATCAACACATAGTCGTACCTCGTTTTCAGGTCATCAATCTGCAAGGCCAGAATGGATTCTCTGTTTTCTTGATGCATCGCTATGATTTCAAAACCAATCAGGTTATGGTTTCCCAATGCTATTGCAAATCCCTCTGTGCCTGATGGTTGGATACATTGGCCTAACGACGTACGTCCTTCCATGCAATCTGCCAACGAATAAAGACTTTGTGATTCAATATGGTAGCGTGTTGCAAGACTTGACAGCGGGTCGAGATCAACCAATAGCACTTTATTATTGTTGACCGCAAGTGTCTTTGCCAAATTCGTGGCAGTAGTGGTTTTTCCTGCCCCTCCTTTTTGGTTTACTATTGCAATTGTTTTACCCATGAATGCTATGCCCTTTTGCTAATGAGGTGCAAATATAGTGTTTTTCGTTGGTTTCTCAGCTATTTTTCTTTATTTTTTCATTTTTTAATTCTTTAATTTTTAAATTTTTCTTACCTTTGCACTCGCAACGTAAAAAATACTTATATGGACGACAGTTATCCGGCGAATGATTTAAGTATAGCAGGATAGGGTCTGACCGAAGCATAGTAAGTTTAGACTCTATCGATTGAAACAACCGATTTTCCAAACTTTTAAAAAGAGTTTAAACTTATGCGTACTTATTGGAATTTTAATAAGGGCATAAAGCATCTGGATCAATGGGAGTCTGGGTGCTGGATACAGGTAACCTGCCCTGTGGAAGATGATGTAAAGTATCTGGTTGACGAACTGAAGATACCAGATTATTTCTTGGAGGACATTTCCGATACCGATGAGCGTTCCCGTTATGATTACGATGAACGCTGGTTGATGATTATCCTCCGTATACCGCATCTCAAGAACATTACCAGCCGCAGCCCTTACACTACCATCCCGCTTGGTGTACTGATTAAGGACGATAAAATTATCACCGTCTGCAATCAGGAAACAAAGATGATGGTCGATTTCATCAATCATCAGCAGCGTCGTGGAGAAGGATTCATCGATGCAACCGACCTCGTGTTCCGCCTCTTCCTCAGTGCCAGTGTGTGGTATTTGAAATACCTGAAACAAGTAAACGGACTGATTGAGAAAGCCAAACGGAATCTTGACCACAACATCGATAACAAGGATCTGACCAACCTCTCACGCTTACAAGATAGCCTGACTTACTTTGCAACCTCCATTCGAGGCAACGAAACCCTCTTGAGTAAACTGAAGTTCCGTCTGCCCGTCGATGATTTGGATGCTGAGTTGATTGAGGATGTTAACATTGAGATGCAGCAGGCACGCGAGATGACTGCCATCTATGCTAACATTCTCGATTCCACGATGGATACATACGCCAACCTTATCAATAACAACATGAACCGTGTGATGCGTCTGCTCACCAGTCTCAACATGATTATAATGTTGCCTACGTTGGTCGCCAGTCTGTTTGGTATGAACCTCGTCAATGGTATGGAGCAAAGTAACTGGGGATTCCTTGTGGCTATCGTCATCTCGGTCATCATCACCGTGATAGGCTGGTGGTATTTCCGCAAACGTCAGTGGCTCTAACCTCTAACCTCAATTTTTCAATGCTATTCTATTTCTCAGGTACAGGCAATACACGATGGGTCGCACAGTTTTTGGCACAGGAACTGAACGACACACTCCGTTTCATTCCCGACGAGATAGGGGGTGAGATGCACTATAAACTGAAAGAAGGTGAGCGTCTGGGATTTGTCTTCCCTTGTTATGGTTGGGGTGTCCCTCCTTTTGTAGAGCGGTTTATTGAGCAAGTACGGATAGAGCATGTGGAATACCTTTATTTTATCACCACTTGTGGAGATGATACAGGTATGACCGCTGAGATATTCTGCAATGATGTGGCTCGTAAAGGATGGACCTGCACGATGGGCTATGCCGTACAAATGCCCGAATCGTATGTTTGCCTGCCTGGATTCGATGTCGACCCCAAAGAGAAGGAACAGCAGAAGCTCATCAATGCCATCTCTCGCGTGAATCAGATAGTCGATGATATCATTGACGGACGAGGTGGCTTCGACACTATCCCTGGACGATTTGCATGGGTCAAGAGTCACATCATTCGTCCTTTCTTCAATCGTTTCTTGGTCACTCCCAAGTATTTCAAAACCACCGATGCATGTGTTGGGTGTGGAAAATGTGTGCAGGCATGTCCGTATCAGAACATCCTACTCAATGCCGTTAATCATCCTGAATGGGGAACCAGTTGTGTGCAATGCATGCGATGCTACCATCAGTGTCCTCAGCATGCTATTGAGTGGGGTGTCTTCACCAAAAACAAAGGTCAGTATCTGTTTAAGGAACCTCAAACCTCTAATGTCTAAAGTCTAACGTCTAAGGCCTCACTTCAAATGTCAAAATTAGTATTCCTTTTCCCATTCGCCTATTGCCTTATGTTTTCATTAGGGCTGCACGCTCAGGACTCTTGGCAGTTGGTGTGGAGCGATGAGTTCAATGGTGAAGGTCGTCCCGATGAAGCAACATGGAACTTCGAGATGGGCTTTGTGCGTAACCATGAAGATCAGTGGTATCAGGCCGATAATGCATTTCAAAAAGACGGAGTGCTTGTTATCGAAGCTCGACGCGAACACCGCGACAATCCTACTTACCAACCTGGCAGTCCCAGTTGGGGACGTGCCCGCCAGTATATCGAATACACTTCATCGTGCATCACTACCGCCCGCAAACGCACATTTCTTTATGGACGTCTCGAAGTACGTGCCAAGATACCTGTCGCCAGTGGTTCTTGGCCTGCTATATGGACTCTCGGTACCTCAATGGAATGGCCTTCATGTGGTGAGGTCGATGTCATGGAGTTTTATCGTATCAATCGTGTGCCTCACATCCTTGCTAATGCAGCATGGGGCAATGATCAGCGGTGGAATGCTGAGTGGAACAGTAAGCGTATTCCCTACACCCATTTCACCGAGCGCGATGCCCAATGGGCGGACAAGTTCCATATTTGGCGAATGGATTGGGACGAACAGACCATCAAGTTGTATCTCGACGATGAGTTGCTCAATACGATCGATCTCACGAAGACCATTAACGGACGTTTCGGACGTGAGGCCAATCCCTTCCACCAGCCACATTACATTCTGCTCAATTTGGCGCTTGGTGGTGATAATGGCGGAAAGATCGACGATGCAGCTTTTCCTATGCGTTACGAGATAGACTATGTCCGCATTTATCAGAAAAAATAATCATGAAATATCAAACAATCCTTTTTATGGCAAACAAATATAACAAACTAGTTAACAAGACCATCATCCGATTGCTCACATTTCTAGGCATCGGTTCCGCCTCGTTCATGTTCATGGCCTGCTATGGTCCCGCACCTCAGCAGTACAGAGTCGACCCAGATTCACTTGATTCCCTGATTGTTGATAGCATCTACGACGTTGAGACCGATTCATACCACGATCAAGTTGACGACCAGACTCCAAGGTAATCTTCGTTTTTAATCATTCAATTTTGTGAAGTCCGCTCCATTGTCCTTACGAAAGAAGTTGGCGCTCGAATTGTGGCGTAAACGTGAACAGAACATGTTGCAGGAACATCCCCTGCAACAGTTGTTTTGGGAGTGTACCCTTCGATGCAATCTCCGCTGTCGGCATTGTGGGAGCGACTGTAAGGTACAGGCCACACAGGCCGATATGCCTAAAGAAGACTTCCTCCGTGTACTCGACAGCATTGCGGCTCATACCGATCCCCATCAAGTGTTTGTGATCATCTCAGGAGGTGAGCCTCTTATGCGGACAGACCTCGAGGAATGTTGTGCTGAAATCTATGCGAAAGGATTCCCATGGGGAATGGTCACCAACGGACTCGCTCTCACCTCCGAACGTCTTGTGCGTTTAGTTAAGGCAGGCATGCATTCCATCACCCTCAGTCTTGATGGACTTGAAGATGATCACAATTGGATGCGCGGTAATCCACAGAGTTTCCAACGGGTCGACCATGCTCTCACCATGCTCACACGCATACCTCATATAACTTATGATGTGGTCACCTGCGTCAATCGTCGCAATCTCACACGTTTGGCTCTCATTCGTCAGTATCTCATCAGTAAGGGTGTGAGGCTATGGCGCATCTTCACGGTATTCCCTGTAGGCCGTGCTGCTACTGATCCTGAGCTGCAACTGTCCGATGAAGAGTTTCGCACCGTGTTCGATTTCATCCGCGACACCCGCCATGAATCCGCTATTCACCTTGAGTATGGCTGTGAAGGCTTCCTTGGCAACTACGAAGGCGAAGTGCGCGACCACCTCTACACCTGTCAGGCAGGCATCACTATCGGTTCCGTTCTTATTGACGGCTCTATCTCCGCTTGTACAAGCATCCGTAGCGATTATCATCAAGGCAATATTTATCGTGACGACTTTATGGATGTGTGGGAACATCATTTCCAACCTTATCGCAACCGTGAGTGGATGCACACTGGTCCCTGTGCCGATTGTCAGCTTTTCCGCTACTGTCAAGGTAACGGCATGCATCTTCGCGATGCTGAAGGTCGCCTTCTCCTTTGCCACGTTCGTCGTCTCGTTTAAATCTTATCCTAAATCGTAATCGTTATGAGCATCGCCCTTTGGCCACTTCATCGCAGCGTCACCGCATTCACTACCACTCGTCCTGGTGGATATAGTCAGGGTGAATATGGTGAGTTCAACATCAATCCTTGGTCAGGCGACAATCCCGATGCAGTCCGTCGTAACCGTCAACTCCTATGCGATACCTTGTGCCTGCACGACCTTGACCACATTATCCTACCTCATCAAGTACATGGTACGGAGATTTTTCAGGTGAAGCAAAGCTTCTTCAGCCTGTCCGAAGAATCTCAGAAAGCATCCCTCGAAGGAATCGACATCGTAATGACTGACCTGCCTGGTGTATGCATCGGTGTCAGCACGGCCGACTGTGTCCCCATCCTCCTTTATGACATAGAGCATCGTGCTGCTTGTGCTATTCATGCTGGTTGGCGAGGCTGTGTGCAGCGAGCCATTCCCCGTGCTATTCATGCTATGAAGCAAGCGTATGGTAGCAAGCCTGAAGAGATGAAAGCGCTGATAGGTCCCCATATCAGCATGATCCGTTATCCAGTAGGAGCAGATGTGCTCGAAGAGTTCACTAAGGCAGGTTTCGATGTGAGGAGATACACGATTCCGACAGATTACTGGGATAAACTTAATCCCAACATCAAGTCTGAAGACCGCCGATGGAATCTTAATCTTACCTCCTTTAGTAAAACCGAATTGGTGGATGCTGGTATCCAATCCCGATGCATCGCCGACACCGCAAGCTGTACCTACGACAATCCCGACCTCTATTTCTCCGCTCGTCGTCAAGGCATTGCTTGCGGTCGCAACTATACAGGCATCGTATTATAATTAAACTCGCGCGATCATCCCTGACCACGCGAGTTTCCTAAAATGTGTACACTTACTTGACTTATTCCAACATTAATATTAACATGCTTTTGATTAGCTTATTGTTCTGTTACTAAATATTGACCATAGCGTGTTACTCCTTCTGCTGACACATCAACGGATGTGCATACCGAGCTATTATAATACTCAATGGTAGCCTGACCGAAATTGTCAGTTGTCACGTTCGGGTTCCAATACAGCGTACGTCGGTAGTCCTTGACTTCAGGCAGACTCGCTTTGCTGTAGTCGGGATTGTAGAACTCTACAGGCTTATTGAATCCTTGGAAGTTGTATTCTCGTCCGAAAATGATACGAGGCAGGCTGTCGGGAGTCGCAACGATATTGATGTATGCATCGATGCCAACAGTAGTGCTTGGGAATGAGGAGGAAGTGTTCCATGCCCAACTGTCGAAGGAGGGCGAAGTGAGGGAAGAGTAGCTGGAGGAGTTGCCGGTATAACTGCCAGAGATGGTAGAGGTCATTTGGGGAATGGTGTATGGAATCACCTTGTCCTGATGCTCGTGCTCGAACGAGGTAGGACGGCGAGGGGCGTCGCTCACGATGTCGATTCGCTTCAGATGATCCATAAACGAATAGGTCTTGAGCTTCATAGCGTCTGCTTCGCTTGATGAATTTCCTATGGTACTGGGGTAGTGGCTGCTTGACAGTGCTGACCAATTGTAATAGGTTTCACTGATTTCATAATTGTTTTCCGACAGTTCGTATTGCATCCTTACATAATCGTGGATATGCGATAGCGCTTCCATTAGAGTGATGTTGCGACCGTCCAATTTATTGAACGCATTGTAGTAGCCTTGATCCCACATATCGTTCACAAAGTCGAGGAAATCGATTTGTGCAACAGGACGGTCTTTCTGCAGTTGGATGTGCACGCGTTTCTTTTGTTTGATAATTACCTGCGGAATCCATTCCGAAGCATAGATGTCTTTCTGTCGTTCCTCCCATGTGACATGCTTGTCTTTGACGATATCCAGCAAATGTGTTTCGTACCACGAATATTCCTTCAAAGCTTGAGGGTAGTAGTACTGTTTGCGGATGAATATTTCTGGGTCGTGCGTCATGAGGTCGTAATTCTTCTTATCCAGTTTTTTCACATACTTGGCACGTAGCTGCAGTTTTGCTTTCCCATAGAACGGGTCGTATACGAATTGGAAGTAACCGCTAGAATCTGCTTCTGTCACACCTCTGTAGAGGAAGGGTATCTCAGGTTCCATCTCACCTTTGTCATTAATCAGCGAACAGGTAATCTGAAGTTTCCCCTTATCCTTGCCGAACAGACTTTTTCGGAGCGGAAAGGCCTGACCGTAGACCACCATCTTCTGCTCAGGCAGATAATCTATGTTGAAGTACTCGGGATTCTCCACAAACCGCCAGTCATAGCGTCGCCAGCCCTGTACCAACATCAAGATGTCGAGTGCTTGCTTATGTTGTTCATCGTCTGCTTCGAAATAATAGTCGGGATTCTCCACAAACCCCTTGAGGTCGGATTCCAACAGCAAGTTGGTCATGATATTACCCGATGCAAACGAAGCATCCAACTGGTCTGCGTCTCGAACCGATATGGAGAATGTTTGGTTTTTCAGCGGACGTTTATGCGCGTCTGTGGCAATCAGGTTGATATGCACCTTTTCCAAAGGAGCGTAACGATGATTGTTGGCATTTACGATAAGCACTTTTGCCTGTGATTCATATAACTTGTTTACGAAAAACAGACGGTCGGCATACACGTTGCCTAACGAGTCAACCACCACAGCTTGATTCACACCCTCTGAGAGGTCTTCGATATAAGCTGCGACAACATCTTCCTCTTCACTCTTCACTTTCCACTCTCCACTCTTTTTCCCCCTGCAATAGATATTCAGTGTCAGCTTCCTCGGCTTGTTGAATTTCTGAGCTACGTCAAAATACACTCCTTCTTCGTCTTGTTCAACCCACAGTCTCACTCCTTCTTCCTCCGCTTTAGGTAAGTCAAAGTCGAATTTATGCTCCTTAAACATAAATCTTACCTTATATTTCTTTCCATGCATGGGTGTGAGCATAAAGACACCTCTTCCTGCATGACAAGGTAGGAGCGAATCAATGGGTTCTCCATCTTCAAGCAGTACGCCTCGCACATTCAATCGTTCCAATTGCTCGTTCATTGCTTCCCAGGCTACACGGCATTCTTCTCCCTCAAGCAGATAGCCACCCTCTGGATAGAACTTCACGTCGAAATCAGGTGTCTTCCATTTTACATCATAGTCGCCCGCTGTTACCTTCTTGGGCATGATTTTACGCATATAATGTTCTGCCGTATCAGGGCGGTGGTAGACAGGAATCACCCGTGAGAACAGGTTGTGGTATTCTCGATAGTTCCTCCGCATTCCCTGCGGGTCAATCGAGGTAAAGATGTTGTGTTCGTCGTCCTTCATGAGCAGATCATCCTTTGCGTATTCCAGTTGTTGCCTGAGCGTACCATCTCTTTTTTCTGGTATCGGAATCTCCGATGATTTCACCAATCGGCTGAAAACCGTATATCCGTTTTTATTCAGATATTCCGACAATGGTTGCTTGTGGTCCCAAATCAGTTCTTTCTCTGAAAGTGTCGTGGTTGATTGGTTTTCCGACATTCCCCTTAATGAGAACCAGGGACGTGTATAGTCGAAGCCGAAGTTCAGCATCCATTTCGTATAGGCGCGTATCTCGTAGAAGCCTGCGAATGCAGAATCCGCAATAGCAAACTGCCCGTTGGCTTGTCCATCCTTGTTGATGGACAGTTGTTGGCGCTCTACGATATAGCCTTGTTCGTTCAGCAATTCCACATAGAGAATCCGGCTGAGCGGTTGAGGACTGTTGTCATCTGCTAATACCACGTATGCCTTATACCAGATGGTATCACCTTGGAAGTAGCAGTTGTTGTCGAAATGCAGATACACCTTCTCCTGCACGGGCAGCTCTTTTGTCGGCTTCTTGATGGGGACAGCCGCACTGATGACAATAGCTGTCATCCATAGATACAACATTATGTATAACTTCGTCCTGTCCATATTTTTCTTTATAGATTAAACTTTGACTTCGTCCAAAACTTTCAACTCTCAACTTTCAACTCTCAACTACTCTAAACTCTACACACTAAACTCTACACATCACTTCTGCGCCCATTCCCTATCTTGACGGAATGCGTTATCCTCTTCCAAGCCACCCAAATCATCCTCATGATATGAATCCATCAATGGCTTCGCCCATGCATAGTGATTTGCTTCCGCCGGATCGACCTTCGTATCCGGGATGTCTGGTTTTGTGATGGTCGTTGTAGAGTCTTTATCTGCATCGTCTGGTTCTAAGGTAGTCGCATTTTGGGGTTGAGGCTGGGTCATAGAAGGATTCTTCTTCATTGCCATATCAGTTGTTTCCGAGTCATTTCTGTTGTTCCAACCCACAAACCACACGATGGCAAGACACGCAGCTATTGCTGTAATAGCCGACACTAACTTTGTCATCTTCCGCACCCGATTGCGGTGAACTACTTCGTCATACTCGCAGGAATAGTCAACGGCGAAGATGTCTTCAGAGTTGTCTTCTTCCTGATGGCTTCCTGTCAGCATGATGAGCAGAGCCTCTTCTTCGTTTGTGCGAATATCGGCGGACTTTCCCTGCAGTTGTTGTCGTAAGAGCTGGTTCTCCTGCGCAGAGGTCTCGCCTGCCAGATATTTTTCAATTAATGATTGTTCCATTGAGTCAGTTGTTTTAATATTTTTTTTCTTGCCGCAGACACCATAGTTCTTACCGACCGTATATGGATGCCTGTTATGATTGATATCTCATTTGTGTCAAGCCCTTCTTGTTGCATCAGGTATATCAGCCGCTGTTCGGAGCGTGGCAAAGTGTGAATGGCCTTCTCCAGCAATACTGCGTATTCTTCTGCTTTCAATTGTGCGTCTGGCGGTTCTAAACTCACAACATTCAGATTGTCGGTGATAGGGATATGCTCACACAACTTCTGATGTCTGATAGTACTGACACACAGATTCTTGGTGGCGATGATAGCCAACTTCTCCGCTTCACCATAGTCCACCTTCCCATATCTCAGCCATAGCTTCATCAGCACCTCCTGTACCACATCTTCCGCGTCATCTCTGTTTTGAAAGAATTGGAAGGCAATCTTCAGGATTGTTGGTCGTATGTGATGGGCAATATGTTCAAAATCATCAAATGTCATCTTGTCTGCAATTACAATTATCACCTTTACATTTTATATTTTTTCAATTTTTACATTTTTCTTGCCTCTAACCTCCAGTTTTGTTCATGAACTTTATATCCTTATCGTAATACTCCACTTTTCCGTGGTCATACTCTTTGATGATTTCCCAATCGGTTGGGATATCAAGAACTCCATCGGTATAGAGTACCAGTATGTGATAGTAGTCTTTACTGAATATGGTGAATACGGAAAACACTTCTTGAGAGACGGGAGAGGGGTTGGTGTTACCCGACAGGAACGGGTAGGTGCTGATGTAATCGTTTTGACGCGGATTGAACATGTTGAACGATTCGTTTGGATGCGAGGCGATATATTCCTTTGTCGTCTTTCGTAACTGATCCAGCACATTCAGCGCATTCTCCTGTGAACGGATGATGTAGTGGATGCCGTAGGTATCGCCTGCATCTTGTTTGTAATGCACTTTCCGCATACTGATACCTTTTTGGTTCACTATCGTTTTGATGGCATCACAGTAGGCTGTTGCATTGAAGTCTTTCGTTGCTTTGGCCAGTGTGTCGAGCACGCACTTATAAGTTAGGGTGCCTCGTGCCAGTCGCGTTGGCTGGGTGAGTTCTTCTTTACTGGGATGCATCGCAGTATATTCCATATTGACACTTTCCAATCCTCCAGATGCCCAATGTTTGTCGCCGTCATAGATCATGTGGTTTTGATAATCGGTGGTTGCTGTGCCTGGCTTCAGAAACATGGCATAGTTGATGGTGTCATGCTCTCCCGTGTGCGTTTCCCACTTATGAATCGTTTCGGCGTTCTGTGACAACTCATCCAATGTCTGGCGCACTCTCCTCAACACTTGATGATGTCCGGCTGCATTTGAGGTTTCCCACGACTGATCAACTAGCGAGAAGGTGATGTGTGCCTCGAAGCATAAACCATCGTAGGAACTGTTATACATATTTTCTGTCAATGTTATATCTTTGTTGTCGTAGGCATATTTTAGTGTATAGAACACATTCAGCAGATTCTCCACCTGAGGATTAATTTGCGACCACAGGGTAGTAGAGCTGCAACCTAATAAGACAATTACAAAGTACAACTTGACAAATCTCATATAGTGCCTTATTCGTTAACGATAAACTTTCCATCCTCTGTGATACCTTCAGCAGAGATGAACATGGAAGTGCATGAGGAGTTGTTATAGAACTCAACCGTTGCGCGACCTCTGTTGTTGGTCTTCAGGTTCGGCTCCCAGTAAAGGGTACGACGGAAGTCCTCCGTAGGAGGCATCACGGAATAGTCCTCCATTTCGAAGGCGGTCGGTACGTTGAATCCTTCGAAGTGAGTACGCCTCAGTCCTTTTTGCTTGAAACCGAAGAGCGGATGCTGATACACATAGAAGATGATAGGGTTGTACCCCTGCAGGTTCTCTGCCCACAGGTAGGTCTTCATCGAGGATAGGTCTTCCGAGATGTAGAGGCTCTTGGCGACGTCCAGCATATCGGGCAGCGAAACATCGTCAGTCTTATTATTACTGTCTATGATGTTCACATGCTTCTTGGCACCATTAGGAAGTCCCGTAATACCCCAGAACGTATTATCTACAATCCAAATGATAGGCCGTTCATTGTAAGTCGTGAGGTCCTCATACATCCTCCTTCCCGAAGTGCCAATCGAACTGCTCTGCCATTCCGATGACCCATCGTTCCTCTCAACGGTTCCTCCTAACCAGTCTGCCGTTCCTGCGACATCATAGTCAGATTGTGTGAATTTGAAGTAACTGTTACGCTTTGCCAGCCATTCGAAGAACGAAGGCATGTCCTCACCCAGGTCTCCGTACATGTCGGCATCCTCGTCACAGTCATATCTCAGTACCGAGTGTGTCTGTGCGTTCTCTTCGTCATACCAGTTCACCCTGAGGTCTCCGAGTATGCGCCGTGTAGCCTTCACCTTCACCGTCGGCAGGAGATGGTTGCGCTGCGTAATGGAGATCGGCTCGTCGTCATCATCGACCACATTCTGTGCCGTAGGGATGAAATTCGGCTGGCGTATCTGCTGGATG
>JAGAAL010000052.1 GCA_017615245.1 Bacteroidaceae bacterium | reverse complement strand
GGCGTGCTTTGGACAGTTACTGAGGTGTTCTACGCCCGTCTGCAGGAAGAAGAGGAGCAGGGTGCTATGCAGAAGCGCGTCACCGACATGCTGTCGCGCATCGATATGTCGACCATTCTGTTCTTCCTCGGCATTCTCATGGCTGTGGCTTGTCTGGAGACCATCGGTGTACTCACCGCTCTCGGCAAGGGCCTCGATGTGACTTTCGAAGGCAATCACTACCTCGTCACTGGTATCATCGGTGTGCTGTCGTCGATTGTCGACAATGTGCCTCTCGTGGCAGGCTGCATGGGCATGTATCCCGTACAAGCCGCAGGCGATATGGCCGTCGACGGTATCTTCTGGCAGCTGCTGGCCTACTGTGCCGGCGTTGGCGGTTCGATGCTCATCATCGGTTCTGCCGCAGGTGTTGTAGTCATGGGTCTGGAGAAGATCACCTTTGGCTGGTATCTGAAGCGCATCACATGGATAGCCTTCGTGGGCTACATCGCCGGTATCATCAGCTACTGGGCACTGCGCACCTTCATCTTCGCATAGAAGCCACAACTAGCATTAACAAACACATAGCCCAGGGCAATCGCCCTGGGCTTTTTGTTTGGTAGCAGCATTATTTCTTCTAATTTGTCCTAATTTGTTTCCTTTTTTTTTGTCATTCCAGAAAAACATGCTATATTTGCAATGAATTCTACTAATTACTTATAAGCCTATGCCTAAATACGCAGAATACATCACGCAGATAGAAATCGATTCGCTGTGGAGCGGTCGAAAGCATGTGGTATGGAACCTGGACCGCCACGTGAACATCCTCTCGGGAATCAACGGAGAGGGTAAGTCGACCATCTTGAACAAGGTCGTCAAGAGTGTCTCACAGGGTGGTGAATTCCCCAGTCACCTGCTGAAGGGAGTGCATCTGAAGGTGGAACCCGAGAATGCGCGTTGGATACGCTACGACATGATGCGTTCGTTCGACATGCCCGTGCTTGATGCCGACACCATTGCTCAAATCGACTCGCGCATCTCATCGGCACTCGACTTTCAACTTTACAACCTCCAGCGCAAGTATCTCGACTACCAGGTGAACATTGGTAACCGACTGATTGCGATGCTGCAGAGTGGAGAACCCGATGCCGCGCAGAAGGCACAGGAAATCTCCGGACGGAAGACCCGCTTCCAGGACATGCTCGACGACCTGTTCAGCGAGACGGGCAAGCGTGTCATCCGCACCGAGAATGAGATTCGCTTCACGCAGATTGGTGAGACCCTCGTGCCCTACCAGCTCTCGTCAGGCGAAAAGCAGATGCTCGCCATCCTGCTCACCGTGCTCGTCGAGGACAACGAGCCCACCGTGCTCTTTATGGACGAGCCCGAAGTGTCGCTCCACATCGAGTGGCAGAAGCAGCTCATTGACCTCATTCTCGAGCTGAACCCCAATGTGCAAATCATCCTCACCACCCACTCGCCAGCCGTCATCATGAATGGCTGGATGGACGCTGTGACTGAAGTCAGCGACATCCTCGTGAAGGATTAACGAGCGATGAAAACCTAACAAGTGAGCAATGAAAAAGGGAAAGTCTCTTTCTGGCTACGTCTCATCCTCTTACTTTGAGGCTGCTAACCGCTTGAAGCCGAAGACCGCCCGCCGCCGCATCGTCGCCTATGTGGAGGCCTACGACGACGTGTTCTTCTGGCGCACGGTGCTCAGCCGTTTCGAGACGTCAGAAAGATACTTTGAGATTATGCTTCCCACACGCGTGGGAAAACTCGAACGCGGCAAGAAGGCAGCGATGATGAAACTGCTCTCGTCGAAGGTTGGACGTTCTATGTTGGCCTGTGTCGATGCCGACTACGACTACCTCACGCAGGGCGCTAGTGAGACCTCGCGCCAGATGTTGGAGAACCCCTTCATGCTTCACACCTATGCCTATGCCATCGAAAACCTGCAATGCTATGCACCCACGTTGCGCGATGTCTGTGTCGCCGTAACGCTCAACGACCGGCAGATATTCGACATGGCTGAATATCTGCGCCAGTATTCGCAGGCCATCTTCCCACTCTTCGTATGGAGTATTTGGCATTACCGCCGCGACTGCTACAAGCAGTTCACCATCAGCGATTTCTGTAGTGTCATCGAGACGGGAAACTTCACCATTCAGAAAGCACCGGAGATACTGCAGCGTGTGCGCCGAAAGGTAGGCACCCGCGTCGCACAGTTGCAACGTGAGCATCCCGATGCCAAGGAGTCATATCTTGAAGTGAAGGAGTCGTTGAAGGAACTCGGCGTCACAGCCGACACCACCTATTTATATATACAGGGCCACCACCTCTTCGATGGAGTTGTCGTACCAATGCTCAAGAAGGTGTGCAGCCAACTGGTCAATGAGCGACAGAGCGAAATCAATCGGCAGAGCCAGCACAGCCAGCAGCGCCACAACGAGTTGTCGTGCTATACGAAGAGCGTCAGCGACATCGAGGGCACGTTGAAGAAGAATCTCGGCTACGTTTATTCCGATCCCTTCCAGCGCATCCTTGCCGATGCCGCCAAATTGTTCCAGGAAGACAACAAGACAACCGAAGAAGAAAAAGACGAAGAAATCTGGTAACGTTTCCTCCCCACTCATTCTCCATCTCCAACTTTCAATTCCTCCCCTATGGGGGGAGGTTAGGAGGGGGCTCTTTATTCGCCGAGTATAATGTTCACCAGCTCGGTCACATCGGCAATGTCCACTTTGCCGTCTTCGTTCAGGTCGCCACGCAAAGTCGTCTTGTTGATGGAGACACCGAACGTGCTTTCAGCCGGGTCGTATTCCTGCTTGTCAACATTTGAGAACACCTGCGAGTAGAAACGACCTTGATAGTTGCCCACATTTGCATCGGCAGCCGCCGTTACCTGCATGGTAAAGATAGTGCCCTCACTGCCTTGGATGGCTGTATTCCTACTTGAGTAGATAAGCACCTTGTAGGCATTATTGCCCTTGCCCTCTATCTCTAAAACGTGTCGCGTCAGTCGCCCCGTGTTGGCTGTGACAAGTAATTCGCCGTCCTCGTCCTCATCAATGCTCACGCCCTCTGGCAGCTGCATCCAGAATTCCAACATGATATAGCTGTCGTCGGGGTTCAGCAACTCCACGGGGATGTTCAACGTCTTGCCGGGAGCAATCGTGAAATCAGCCACGTGCAAACCGTCAGCAGCCGAAACGCGAAGGGCATTGCCAGCGAATGCGAGCAATGCACAAAGGATTATCGATTTCACTGTTTTCATTTCACCACGACTTTTTTACCGTTAACAATATACACGCCCTTCGGGCTTGTTCCAAGTTCTATGTTTTGAGTTTCAAGTTTGCGTCCACTCAAGTCATAGATGCTCTCACTTCCCTTCTGAGAGGAGTTAGTGGTAGGCTCAATTCCCGTAGTACCGTTGTAGGTAACATCCGCAAAGTACTTTGCTTCTCGGTCTGCATCAACGAGCATCACTTCCTTCACGGTGACGCTTCCTTCGCATCCGAGGAACGTCAACAGGCAGTCATTCGTGGTAAACGAACGGTTTCTCGTTGAGTAGGCCAGCACAGCGTAGCGACCAACTCCAATCTGACTCCACACTGCATCGTGCTTTGCATCCGTAGTGACGTCTGTCAACATACCATCGCTAACCTCAACAACCATTTGAGCCAGAATAAACTCATTGGGATTCTCTACGCCAAGCACCACCCCGCCATTTTCGTTTCCTTTAAGCGTCAGAGTTCCCTCATCGAGTTCCTCTGTCTGGAGAGTTCCCTCCCTACGGGGGAGGGCGGTGGGTGGGGCTGCTTGTGTTGCTCCCTGCGCCATCACCAACGAAACCAGTTCTACGAGGTCCATACCGTTTACTTTACCGTCATTTGTCAGGTCGGCGGCAGCAAACACGAAGGTATTCGAAGGACGTTCCATGATGTAGTCAACCATCTCCACGATGTCCATACCGTTGATACGGCCGTCGCCGTTCGCATCGCCCATCGCCACATCCATCACGGTGATGTCAAACGTGAAGTCGCTCTGCGTGAGTTCGTTCCTGTCGATATCCGACATGATGATGTCCTTCACAGTAACAGTGTAAGTGCCAGCGGTCACACCCTCTGCACAAATGAGGTTCATGTTGAATAACTCGCCCTCATTACCCTTGAACGCATTGTTATTCGAGGAATAGCAGAGGAAGTGATACAACCCCTCGCTGTTCCTGTTCACCTCTATGACATGCTTGTTCTCTCGCTCACTATTGATGGTCACGATGGGATAGCCGTCCTCATCTTCCTCAATCGTAATACCATCTGGCAACTGCATGTAAAACTCCGTCATGATAATCTCGTCGTCATTAGTCAAGTCAATACTCAACTTCGCTGTATTGCCTGTGAAGATGGTAGGAATTGAAGCAGATAGTTCATTGTTACTAGGAATGATAGTTCCAATTACAACAATCGCTTTGAATGCTTTCCAATAATCTGCTGCCTCGTAAACTGCCTTTGTGCCAGCAGGAACATAAAGGGTGGCATTACTGCAATTGGAAAACACATTACTTGTAATAGGAAGAGGGTCTGCCCATTCGACAGTCACCGATGCCAGATTGTTACATTCATAAAAAGCATATGCGCCAATACTTGTCACGCTCGAAGGTATTGAGACGGATGTCAGCCCGGTGCAATCACTAAAAGCTTCATCGCTTATGCTAGTCACAGTATTGGGGATGATCAAATCCTTAATCTCCACTCCATTCATAAACAAATGACCGGCGTAGTGAAGTGGATTGCTGTTGAAAATAATATTACACCACGCTGTCAAATCTGAAATATGAACAGAGGAAACGCCGCCAAGGCGACCTTCGAAAGCCCAACCACCGATCCTCGTCAAACTCGAAGGAATATCGATGGACCCCATGCTGCAATCATAGAAAGCACAGTCGCCAATGCTTGTCACACCCTCTGGAATCTTTACTGAAACGAAACTGCAACCTGAGAAAGAATATGGTTTTATTTCTTCGATATCTGATGGTATCTCGAGGGAAAGAATTTCGTTTTCTCCAACAAACAAATGGCGTGCACTCCATAATGGATTGGAATCTGCGTATGCAAACGAAATTTTACACCATGCAGACAAATCATTAATGTAAACAGCATTGAGGTACATCATATCACCAAAGAAAGCAGACTCGCCAATAGAGGTGACGCCAGAACCGATAGTCACAGAGGTCAAACCATTACAACATGCGAAGGCTTCGGCATCAATAACCTTTACATTGTCCCCAATTATCAAATCTTTGATGTTCAGCATTCCATTAAACCATTTACCTACTGTTGGGCAATTTAGTGTTACAGAAACCAAACCACTACAACCTTTGAAGACATCACCGCCGATACTGGTCACACTCGAGGGAATCTCTATAGAGGTTAAACCACTGCAATCTAAAAAAGCATATGAACCGATGCTAATTACTCCCTCATGAATTGTTGCTGATTTCAAACCAATACAGCCAGAGAATGCCCCATCGCCGATACTCGTCACATTTGAAGGTATCTCAATGGAAGTCAGACTTTTGCATGCTAAGAAAGCGTAAGCATCGATAGTCGTCACATTATTTCCTATTGTCACATTACTAAGATTATCCAAATAGGAAAACCACCCTCCTATCGTTGAGGTGTTGATAATCAAGGTAGTAAGACTGCTCCAAGAAGCAAAAGCATTATCGCCGATGGTTGTCACGCTCGAAGGAATCGTTGCAGAGGTCAGACCACTGCAACCGCTGAAAGCAGACTCCCCTATCGTCGTCACACTCTCAGGAATATCAAGAGAAGTCAGACTATAGCACTCAGAGAAAGCATAATTGCCGATACTAGTCACACTCGAGGGAATAATTATCGATGCCAGGTTACCGCATCTTTCAAAAGTATAGTCTCCGATTCTTGTCACACCTTCAGGAATATTGATGGAAGTAAGATTCTCACATTCACGGAAAGCATTATCACCGATAGAAGTAACCTTAGGGCCGATAATCACAGAAGTCAAACCACTACATGCCCAGAATGCCCCATCATAAATTTTTGTCACATTATTCCCCATGGCAACCTCACTCAAATTTTCAAATCCGCTAAACCAACTATCTATCGTTGAGGTATTAATGGTCAAGGTAGTAAGACTGCTACATCCATAAAAAGCATTATCGCCGATACTCGTCACGTTCGAAGGAATCTCAAGAGAGGTCAGACTATAGCACTCTAAGAAAGCACCACTGCCGATACTAGTCACACTCGAGGGAATAATTATCGATGCCATGTTGCAATGTTCAAAAGTATAATCCCCAATTCTAGTCACACCTTCAGGAATATTGATTGAGGTCAGACTATAGCACTGAGAGAAAGCATAATTGCCGATACTAGTCACACTCGAGGGAATAATTATCGATGCCAGGTTGCCGCAATTTTCAAAAGTATAATCCCCGATTCTAGTCACACCTTCAGGAATATTGATGGAAGTAAGATTCTCACATTCACGGAAAGCATTATCACCGATAGAAGTAACGTTAGGGCCGATAATCACAGAAGTCAAACCACTACATGCCCAGAATGCCCCATCATAAATTTTTGTCACATTATTCCCCATGGCAACCTCACTCAAATTTTCAAATCCGCTAAACCAACTATCTATCGTTGATGTGTTAACTGTCAAGGAGGTTAAACCGCTGCAGCCATCGAAAGCCCATTCTCCAATGCTCGTTACACTCGAAGGAATTGACATAGAGGACAAGTTACTACAGTCTTGAAAAGCACCAATTCCTATAGTCGTCACACCCTCAGGAATTTCAATAGAGGTTAGGCTGATACACTCTCGGAAAGCTTCCTGGCCGATAGCAGTCACACCCGAAGGAATCATCGTATTTTTGCAACCCGCAATCAGCGTGTTGGAGGAAGTTTCGATGATAGCGTTACAATTGTTACGAGAGTCATATACAGTATTATTTGTATTCACTATCATAGATGTCAGGTTACCGCAATATTTGAAAACACCATTGCCAATGCTCATCACACCTTCTGGTATGTTGATGGAAGTCAGGCCAGTGCATTCGAAAGCATAATCACCGATGCTTGTCACACTCAAAGGGATTGTAACAGAGGTTAGGCCTTCGCAACCCGAAAAAGCCTCATCACCGATGCTCGTCACAGAATAGACTTCTCCAGAATAAGTTACACTCTCAGGAATAATGACTTCCCCCGAATACTCATCGGAATATAAGCCAGAATAGTTTCCTCGATAGCTTACTGCCAACTCGGTATTGTTATTAACAAACGTGTAATAGATGGTCACACCTTGTGCATTTTCGACTGCAATGTCGTGTGCGAAGGTCTGAACGCCTCCCATGCTCATAAGCAGGCTGAGCAAAAAAGTAATGTGTAAATGTTTCATGTTATTTAGGTACTTATTTGTTTCCTTAGCCTCGCTCTCCCTGCTTTGGTGGTTAGTAATCGGTTACGTGTGGAAACAAAAAAGACGTGGGAGAAACTTCTGTCGCTCATCCCACATCCTCGGCCTTCGCATTGCCTTTCTACAGAGATAAGCAACTCAGCCAGCCCACGCCAAAGCGTATTATAAAGTTGATATAATACACCTAACGTAGACGCTTTGTTGCGATATCTTCTTGTAGAACCCTAAGGTTTGCGAAGTCTTGGATGTAGAAGATAACGTTTGAAAACGTCCTTTTGAAGTACGGCATCAGCGCGTCAGCGGTGAGGCTTCAGCACAATCGCAGGCTACGCGGCACGCCGCGTCCCTACATGAAGCTATAACTTCGTTCCATCGATGTCTTGACACATCCTGCCACACGTGACAGGCCTAGTCACTTGCAAAGATACAACAAAAAGTTTAAAGTTCCAAGTTTAAGGTTCAAAAAGTGATAAATACTGAGGTGTACCGATTTAGGTTGACAGTTTATACTCTTAATATCAATACTGGTTGACAATCCTTTTTATTTACATTATTGTATCATTGTTCTGCTTATTCCTAAGTCAGTTGACATTTTGAACGCTTAGTTCCCATTCAGGTTGACAATCATCTAGGTATTTTACATTTCTGTTGCAACAATGCCACACTGGCGTAACCAGCTGTTTGTCAACTTGTTGCGTGTGGCAACAGTGTGGCATTGGTGGCAACAAATCGCGATTTTAACAATATATTAACACATAATCCACACGAATTCCGAACTATCAATAATTATTTTGTCGGCATATATAGCGAATGATTCGAATGATTTAGGACTCAAAATCGACAGAAAATCTTCCATAAATCTTGGTAATTATATACTTTTCGACCCCCTGCAGGATCACATGTAATTAGGACTAGAAAAAAACATATAAAACCCCAGTCGAAGCGGTGGTCACTGCGTGCCTTGATGTCTGTGAGGGTGTTGGCTCTGGTGAGCGAGCTCACCGATCCACTCCCTCACATTCATCATTTCTGCGAAATCACCTCTTCGTCTGGCAAAAACATAAAAAAAGGAGGCCCCACTCCGACTCTCCCCAAAGGGGAGAGAGACGGATGTCGCATGTGCAGATTGTTGATGACTGAAGAGCAATGATATCCCTTTCCCTTTGGAGAGGGCTGAGGTGAGGCTCTTTTTTCTGTTTTTTGCCGCTGGGCGGCTGAGTTTTGGCAAAAACCGTGATGTACTTATGGACTGTGCAAAAGCTCGCTTTTAAGCACAGGACGGAAGGACAACACGTTAGGTCGATAGACCG
>JAGAAL010000051.1 GCA_017615245.1 Bacteroidaceae bacterium | reverse complement strand
TAAATTCAATATTGACCAAGTGAACGGGCGAATCTACTCAATTGATTCACTGCCCAGCTGGACAAACCTCAAAAGAGTGGTTGCTTCATTCAGCTATACAGGAGTGCTTTATGCAAAGTGGTCCGGCGATGATAACTACTATCCAATTAGTAATGGAAAAGACTCGTTAGACCTCTCTACTCCTTTGGATTTGATGGTAATGGCCTCAGACGGAGTCTCATCCAAACATTACACTGCTGTGATATATCGCTATACCGCAAATGCCGACTCGATGCTGTGGACAGAACCTATCACTCTAAACATCCAACCGACATCCAACCCTAAACTTATCGCAGCAAATGACCAACTATACATGTTTGCCGACATTGCAGACAAACCGGCTGTAAGCTATGGTAAAACTGACGGAACCGCATGGGAAACAAAAAACGGACTGATGACCACTGCCATCCATCTTGACTTTCTGTCCGTGCTGTATTTCAGTGGAAAGTTCTATACTCTCGACTCAGACGGCACTATCTATTCATCAGCAAATGGTGTAACATGGGATGCCGCTTCAACCCAAAAAGTTCAAAGACTGCTGGCTGCCGATCGTTTCTATCTTTATGCCTTTGATGGCACACAGATTCTTGCCACAACCGACTTGAATACATGGACAACAAACGGCACACACTACATGAATCTGCTTCCCGACCAATATATTTCATCTGCAGCATACAATACCCGCACCAACGACAATCTGCAAGTCGACATCTTGGCAGGCGTAACCAGCCAACAAAGCGACCACGCAGCAGTATGGTATAAGATTGCAGCCAAAGAACAAGCAAGCAATCAGCAGTGGGACTGCATCACTGTCACGGCAGACAACCAATATCCACTGCCTGCACTCACAAACCTCACTATTTTCCATTATAACGATGCCCTTTATGCCTTAGGCGGTGATAACAAATGGTTCTATAAGTCCGAAGACAACGGCATTACATGGAAACAAGTGACGGAGTACCAGTTTCCTCCCACCACGCTCCTACCTTACAAACACGTTAGTGTGACCGTCAACGGTGAGCATATCATCATGATGCAGGTGAATAACGAAGGTAGCGTGACGATGTGGAAAGGTAAAATCAACAAGCTGAAATGACGTTACGTAAGTTTATATTGACGCTAGCGTGTGTGCTCGGTACCATCTGCTTGCACGCTCAGGAACTCGAATACAAATACGAGTTAGGTGGCATGCTTGGCACAGGTTTCTATATGGGCGACGCCAACTACTCATCGCTTTATAAGAAAAGTCAGTTGGCGGGTGGAGTTTTGCTCCGATACAACATTAACCCACGCATGGCCCTAAAGTTTGACCTCATGTACAGCGGTATCGCAGGCAATGCACTGGAGTTGAAGAACAAATATCCCAACGTGACTGACCAAGATTGGGACTTCAAGAAATCTGTCTTCGACCTTGGCTGCCAATACGAACTCAACTTTTGCGGTTATGGCACAGGTAGCGGTTACAAAGGACATAAGCGACTCGCACCATACGTTCAGATGGGATTAGGATTCACGTACGGAAACAAGACCGTGACCATGAATATCCCGATAGGATTTGGTGTGAAATATAAACTGAAAGAGAGAGTCAACATAGGTATGGATTGGTGCATGCACTTCAGCATGAGCGACAAATTGGATGGGATCAGCGATCCCTACTCTATCAAGAGTGGTTTTTTGAAAAATAAAGACTCCTATTGCCTCACCAAAGTTTATCTGTCATTTGACTTGAGTCCAAGATATAGAGAATGTAATAACGATTAATAGAACAAAACACATATGTCAGTCCAGTTAGATCTCAACAGAATCCCTCGCCACATCGCCATCATTATGGACGGTAATGGCAGATGGGCAAAAGCACGCGGACAAGAGCGTACCGTTGGTCATCAACAAGGAGCGCAGCAAGTCCATGAAATCATGGAGGAGGCTGTACGTCTGCGTGTTGACTACCTCACACTCTACACGTTTTCTACAGAAAACTGGAACCGGCCCAAAGAAGAGATCACAGCCCTCATGGCATTGCTGTTGCAACATCTTGATGAAGACACGTTCATGAAGAATAATGCACGCTTCAAAGTAATTGGTGACGTCCATAGACTCTCTCCAATCGTACAAGATGCAGTGGCACATCTGGCAGATATTACAAAGAACAATACCAATACCTGTATGGTTGTAGCCTTGAGTTATTCATCGAAATGGGAGTTGACCAAAGCCATGAAGGATATTGCAACTGAGGTAGAACAAGGGAAACTGAAAAGTACTGACATTACAGAAGATACTATCAATCAACATCTGGAAACGAAAGGTATGCCAGAACCCGAACTGATGATACGCACTGGCGGCGAACTGCGTTTGAGCAATTACTTGCTGTGGCAGTGTGCATACTCAGAGTTTTATTTCACGGATGTATATTGGCCAGACTTCACCATCGATGAATTCCACAAAGCAATTGCCGACTATCAAGGACGTCAAAGACGCTATGGAAAGACTGGTGACCAAATAGTTGAAGAAACGAACAAGTAAGAGGATGAAATCATTGACATACATAAGAAACCTCATTGTAGCATGCCTATTTATGGGTCTCGGTTCAACAAATAGCATGATGGCGCAAGACAAACCAACCATCATCTATGGACAAGCTCATAATTATGCCATCGGTGGCATTTCGGTAGAAGTCACAAACGAGGGAGTACAAAAATACGAAGACTATATTCTGATTGCTATCTCCGGACTAAGTGTCGGAGAACGAATCATTGTGCCTGGAGATGATATTACCGATGCCGTGAAGCGTTACTGGAAACATGGTTTATTCTCGGATGTCAGAATCGAAGCAAAAGAAGTCCGTGACGATAGTATTTTCCTCAACATCCGGCTCAGCATCCGTCCTAAGGTATCTGAAGTCAACATCAATGGTGTTAAAAAGAACGAGCGTGATGATCTGGCAGATAAGATTGGTATTGTGAAAGGTAACCAAATCAGCCCGAATATGATTGACCGCGCTAAGATTGTCATCAAACGATACTTCGAAGACAAAGGATTCAAGAATGCAGAAGTTGAAATCGTTCAGAAAGATGATATTGCCCATAATGACCAACTGATTGTTGACGTCAACATCAACAAGAACGAGAAAGTCAAGATTAACAAAATCTATATCACTGGTAATGAGAATATTGCTCGTAAGAAATTCACAGGAAATTTCTTTTCTGGAGGTCTCCTGAAAAAGACCAACGAAAAAGGACTCAAGAGTTTCCTCAAAGCAAAGAAATTCATTGCAGAGAAATATGAAGAAGATAAAGAGCGCGTCATTGAAAAATACAACGAATTGGGTTATCGTGATGCCATCATCGAATCGGATAGTGTTGTCGATTTAGGAAACAATACCGTTGACATCTACCTTAATATCTACGAAGGCCAGAAATATTACCTTCGTAATGTAAGTTGGGTAGGAAACACTATCTATAATTCTGCAGCCATGTCGGAAGCTTTAGGCATGAAACGTGGAGATGTTTACAACCAAAAGAAACTGACAGAACGCCTGAATAGTGACGACAACTCTATCGGCAACCAATACTATAATCACGGTTACGTCTTTAGTCGTGTCCTGCCAAAAGAGGAGGAAATTGACGGTGATTCCATTGATTTGGTAATTTATGTAACGGAAGGTAAGCAAGCGACCATCAATAAAATTCAAATCTATGGTAATGAGAAAGTGTATGAAGAAGTGGTTCGTCGTGAGTTGAAACTTAAACCTGGCGATTTGTTTACAATGGATGCTTTTAAAACTACCGCACAGGAGATTGCGCAGATGGGACATTTCGATCCAGAGGCACTCGATCCTAACAAATGGATTAAGGCAGACGAACAGAACGGAACTCTAGATCTCAGTATCGGACTGACTCCAAAGCCAAGCGACCAGGTTGAGTTCTCTTTGGGTTGGGGTCAAACTGGCGTAATTGGTCGTGCCGGACTAAAATTCTCTAACTTCTCCATGCAGAATCTCTTTGGGAAGAACAAAAATCGTCGTGGTATCCTGCCACAGGGTCATGGCCAACAGTTTGAACTCAGTGCTTCTACAAATGGTAGTTACTACCAGTCATACAGCGTTTCATTCTCTGATCCTTGGTTTGGTGGCAAACGTCCTACCCGCTTATCAGTATCGGCCTTCTATTCCAAACAAACTGATGTGAATAGCAGTTATTATAACAGCAGCTACTACAATTCCTATTACTCAATGCTGTATGGTTATGGAAACTACAACAATACATACTATAACAATTACTCTTCATTCTACGACCCAGACAAATATATCCAATTGTTCGGTTTGTCATTAGGATGGGGAAAACGTTTGAACTGGCCTGACAACAATTTCTATTTGAACGCATCACTGTCATACACCCGATATATGCTGAAAGACTGGGAATATTTCTTGATTTCAAATGGTAACTGTAACAATATCAACTTGACGCTCCAATTGATCCGTTCGTCAATCGGTGCGACATTCTTCCCTCGTCACGGTTCTGAAATCTCTTTATCAGTCAGTGCTACTCCGCCTTATTCTTTGTGGGACGGAACAGACTACAGTCAATTGGCATCTTCGGTAAGCGATGCCAATTACCAGCGCGACATCCAAAAGAAATACCGTTGGATAGAATACCACAAATGGAAATTTAATTCCAAGGTCTATATTCCGCTTTCAAGTGCGAAGAAAAGCTTTGTGCTGATGGCTCGCTACGATGCGGGATTCCTTGGACATTACAACCGCAACAAACGTTCGCCTTTCGAAACCTTCTATGTCGGAGGTGACGGAATGTCAGGGTATTCTACGAGTTATTATTCAGAAACTATCGCTCTACGTGGTTACGAAAACGGAGCATTCACTCCAAGCGTAGGAACAGAAGGTTATGCATATACTCGTATGACAATGGAACTCCGCTACCCATTGCTGCTCGAAGGATCAACCAATATCTATGCGTTGGCATTCCTTGAAGGCGGTAATGCGTGGAACAACATACAAAAATTCAATCCGTTCGATATGAAACGCTCGGCAGGTGTCGGCGTCCGTCTATTCCTCCCGATGGTCGGACTGATGGGTATCGACTATGCATACGGATTCGATAAAGCATTCGGCTCGTCGAGCTACGGAGGCGGACATTTCCACTTCGTCCTGGGACAAGAATTCTAATTCACTATTATTATATAAATATAAGGTATATGAAAAAACTACTATTCATCGCACTCATAGCACTACCAATGAGTGTATTTGCGCAAAAATATGCGCTGGTCGACATGGAGTACATTCTCAAAAATGTGCCTGCATACGAACGTGCTAACGAGCAGCTGAACCAGATTTCTAAAAAATGGGAAGGCGAAGTAGAGGCTATACTAACAGAAGTGGAGACTATGTACAAAAAATATCAGTCGGAATCAGTGTTCCTCTCTGATGCACAGAAGCAGAAAACCGAAGAGGCTATCATGGCGAAGGAAAAGGAAGCGAGTGACTTGAAGAAAAAGTACTTCGGTAGCGAAGGTGAACTGTTCAAGAAACGCCAGAGCCTCATGGCCCCTATTCAGGATGAAATATACAATGCAGTCCGTGATATCAGCGACCAGAAAGGCTACCAGCTGATTCTTGACCGTGCGTCTGGAGGCAGCATCATCTACGCATCGCCGAAAATTGACATCAGCGACGAAGTGCTGCAGAAACTCGGCTATTCGAACTAAAATGAAATATTCAACCATTTAATTATAACGAAAAAATGAAAAAACTGATTATTCTCGCACTCATCGTACTGCCCTTGAGTGCATCAGCACAGAAGTTTGCACACGTTAATACGGCAGCCATCGTTGATGCAATGCCCGAATACACAAAAGCACGGACCGAGCTGGAAACCCTTGCAAAGCAATATGAAGACGAACTGAAACGCATGCAAGACGAGCTCAGAACCAAGCTCGAGGACTATCAAAAGAATGGTGAGTCGCTGCCCGAAACCATGAAGCAGCGTCGCCAGCAGGAGTTAGAGGATCTCAACACTCGACTCAACCAGTACCATCAGACTGCAGAAAATGATCTGGCTCAGCAGGAGCAGACCAAACTGGCCGAGATATCCGAGAAAGTCGGCAAAGCCATTAAGGACGTAGGCACAGCTGGAGGATACATCTACATCATGGACGTGACTAGCGGAATCCCGTTCATCAACGAAACTCTCAGCACTGACGTTACCGACCAGGTCAAGGCCAAGCTCAACATTAAGTAAAACAAAATTTAATATTAATCAAATAAGAGAGCAACCTAAAGGCTGCTCTCTTATTTGTAGAGATGTAGAAAGAATTATAATTTCTGGAACTCGGCGAAGATTGCATCGGCTGCAGCCTGCATCTCGTCGGCAGGAAATTTCTGTTTCGGGTTGCTGAACAGCATATCCTTTTCCGACTGCATTGGAATAAGGTGGATATGAGCGTGGGGTACCTCAAGCCCAAGAACCGCCTCGCCCACTTTCACACAAGGGAAAGCCGACTTGATAGCCAACGCTACCTTCTTGGCAAATACCTGAAAACGGGCAATCTCATCGTCCTCCATGTCAAAAATGTAATCAACCTCGCGACGGGGAATACAAAGGGTGTGACCCTTTACCAGCGGATTAATATCGAGAAATGCATAGAACTCCTCGTTCTCCGCACATTTGTAGCTGGGAATCTCGCCGTTTGCAATTTTCGTAAAAATCGTAGCCATGATGAATCAAGAGTTTGAATGAGTTAGACAGAAATGTTGAGTATTTCAAGTTCAATCACTCCCTGGGGAATAGTAATCGTAGCCACATCGCCCACTTTCTTTCCGAGCAGTCCCTGTGCTATCGGAGTTGCAACCGAGATTTTTCCTTCACTGAGATTAGCTTCGCTTTCGCTGACCAGCGTGTAAGTCATTACCATACCAGTTCTTACGTTTTTCATCTCGACTTTCGAAAGAATCTGGACCGTATCTGTCTGCACCTTCGACGTATCAATGATTTTTGCATCTGCCAAAAGGGATTTCAACTCAGCAATCTTAGTTTCAAGTTTACCCTGCGCCTCTTTGGCAGCATCGTATTCTGCGTTCTCAGAGAGGTCGCCCTTTTCGCGAGCTTCCTGAATCTGACGAATCACTTCTGGACGTTCCACTTCTTCCAGCTGCTTGATTTCGGCTCTGATTTTATCATAGCCTGCCTGTGACATATAAGCCATATTCCAAAATAGTTTTAATCGATTTTTAGTTCTTAGTTATTGTTTGCGCAGAAAAATAATAAGAATTCCAACACTGAAGCATTGGAACCCTCTCATTTTCTTTTTGCGCTGCAAAGTTACGACAATTATTTGGAATGAGCAAGTTTTTCTGCCAATAATTTCGTTTTCGGGGGATTTGCCATCAAAAAACGATGTAAAAGACAGCTCATCCGAATACATCCTGCAAGACTTCGAGCGATTTCGGCTCCCGGAAACCAGTGAGATGAAGCATGTAATATTCAATAACAACCTCCAAACACCGATGGCGCTGACGACGATTCATGCGGTATAGATGCATATTCTCATAGTCCATATATAATAAATAAGGTATAGCCCGAGCCTCAGCAGGCTTGAGAAAATGTTGATGCGGAGGTTGATTTCCCGAATACTCGCTGTTCATCAAATCATAATATAATAAGGAATGAGTCTGACGAGGACTAACCAAACTACTTTTGTCAATATTTGGGAAAACACCGACAAACCGTGTAAGCCTCATCAGAAACACAAGATGAAAGTTCGCATAACCCGTCTCAGCGTAATCCAACCATTTTAAAGAATCCTCTATATACTGATAGAGCAACATGTTTGCAGCCTCTTCTTTCAGCAAATTGCTCAGACATTCCGAAAGAAACATGACAATTGATGCCTTCACAGGATTGAAATGCAGGGAACCAAAAGTGTGATAAGGCTGGATTCCCCTTGCAGAAGGTAAACGCATTTGACCATGAATGCTACTCTCGAACTCAATCAAACTTAAAGGCATAATAATGGATGGATTGACCTTAGAAGATTTCAAACAGGATCTGCCCCCAGATGATTGAAAAGTAAGCTGACGCGAAGCACTTCGTTTGACATCAAACGACATTCTTCCACGACTATTCGTAAACATATCCACGATATAGCCGTTTTCCCCGTATTTTACCGTTCTAAGGACAATACCTTTTAGCTTTTCCATACTAATTTTCTTATTCTGCCAACTTTCGCAGATGCAAATATAGAAAAAAAATATGGAAAAAACATAGAATATGAAAAAAAAATGCAAAAAAATTTTGTCAGTCAAAATAATGTCCGTACCTTTGCATCCGCAAATCGCGAAAGTGGTTCTGCTTGACGCTAAGTCAGAGGCTGGTCCCTTCGTCTATCGGTTAGGACGAGAGATTTTCATTCTCTAAAGAGCAGTTCGATTCTGCTAGGGACTACTTCATGTTATTAAGAATTGAAAGAAGAGCTTAATACAGCTCACAGAACAGTACAAAAAGAAACATAAATAATGGCAAATCACAAATCAACAATCAAGCGCATACGCCAGTCTGAAACTCGCAGACTGCACAACCGCTATTACGCCAAGACAATGCGTAATGCTCTCCGTAAGCTTCGTGCCACAAAGGAGAAAGAGACTGCTTTGGAACTTTATCCACAAGTACAAAAGATGTTAGACAAACTTGCAAAGAAGAATATTATTCACTGGAAGAAGGCAGCAAACCTCAAATCTGGTGCAATGCTCTACATCTCAAAACTCTAATTTTGCAACTCTTGGTTATTATGCCATTAGATATTAATAAGGTGTCAATTGACACCTTATTTTTTTATAGTTACAACACGATTTTTCATCTTTAAAAGCCAAATTTACATTTAATACACCAAAGGTGTATTTCTTTTCATTTTTTTGGGCAGAATGTTTGCACAATTCAATACTTTTTCGTAAATTTGTACCGTAAAATGTGATTTAAACGAAATGGATGAATTGATTCAAGCAGGAGCTGACTATTCCGCAAGTAACATCCAAGTCTTGGAAGGCTTGGAAGCGGTACGTAAACGCCCTGCAATGTACATTGGCGATATTAGCGAGAAAGGACTTCACCACTTAGTGTATGAAGTGGTTGATAACTCTATTGATGAAGCACTGGCAGGTTTCTGCACCCACATTGAAGTTACAATTAACGAGGACAACTCTATCACTGTTCAGGATAATGGACGTGGTATTCCTGTTGACATGCACGAAAAAGAGCATCGCTCTGCTCTTGAAGTCGTAATGACTGTGCTCCATGCAGGAGGAAAGTTCGACAAAGGCTCTTATAAAGTATCCGGAGGTCTCCATGGTGTAGGTGTCAGTTGCGTGAATGCCCTGTCAACTAAGATGATTTCACAAGTGTTCCGTGATGGTAAGGTTTACCAACAAGAATACTCGTGTGGAAAGCCCTTATATGATGTCAAGCAAATCGGCACAACAGATCTACGAGGCACTCGCCAGCAGTTCTGGCCCGACGGCAGCATCTTCATCACACGTACTTATCGTTACGAGATACTGGCCAACCGCATGCGCGAATTGGCTTATTTGAACGCAGGTATCACGATTACCCTGCAAGACATGCGTTTGGACATGAACGCACAAGCAGGTTACGAAGGCATCCGCAAAGACGTGTTCTACTCGGAAGGTGGACTCCGTGACTTTGTGAGATATATCGACTCTACGCGTACACACCTCTTCGACGATATCATCTATCTCAATACAGAGAAAGGCGATACGCCGATAGAGGCTGCTATCATGTATAATACCTCATACTCAGAGAACATCCATTCATACGTCAACAACATCAATACCATAGAAGGCGGTACCCATCTGCAAGGATTCCGTACTGCTCTCACTCGCGTATTGAAGAAATACACCTCAGACGACCAGAAACTGATGGATCGTCTGAACAAGCAGAAGATTGAAATTAGCCCTGAAGACTTCCGCGAAGGACTGACTGCTGTGATTTCTGTCAAAGTAGCAGAACCACAGTTCGAAGGCCAAACCAAGACAAAGCTTGGTAACAATGAAGTCATGGGAGCTGTCAACTCTGCCGTAGGCGAGGCTTTGACCAACTATCTTGAAGAGCATCCAAAGGAGGCAAAACTCATTATCGACAAAGTGGTACTTGCAGCTGAGGCACGTATCGCAGCACGAACAGCACGCGAGAAAGTGCAGCGCAAGAATCCTATGTCAGGAGGAGGACTGCCTGGCAAACTTGCCGACTGCTCTGATAAAGATCCCGCAAACTGCGAAATGTTTATCGTCGAGGGAGATTCCGCAGGTGGTTCTGCAAAGCAAGGACGTGACCGTCATTTCCAGGCCATTCTGCCTATCCGTGGCAAGATATTCAATGTGGAACGTGTGAAGTGGCATCAGGCATTCGATCATGAAGAAGTTAACAACATCATTAACGCATTGGGCGTACGCTTCGGAATTGATGAGAACGACAGTAAAGAAGCCAACTATGAGAAGTTACGCTACTACAAGACTATCATTATGACCGATGCCGATGTCGATGGTTCACATATCGACACCCTGTTGCTCACACTCTTCTTCCGTTATATGCCACAACTAATTAAAGACGGACGACTTTTCATTGCCACACCACCACTTTACAAGTGTACGAAGGGTAAGATTAGCGAATACTGCTATGACGAGCAGGCACGACTCCGCTTTATTGATCAATATGGAGACGGAAACCAAGATAGTATCAAGACTCAGCGATATAAAGGTCTTGGTGAGATGAACCCTGAACAGCTGTGGGAAACGACTATGAACCCGGAAACTCGTCTGCTGAAACAAGTCACCATTGACGATGCGGCAGAAGCTGATTATATCTTCTCGATGTTGATGGGTGATGATGTTCCTCCTCGCCGTGAATTCATCGAACGCAATGCAACTTACGCAAATATTGATGCATAAGTAAACAAGGCACAACGTCAGGGCATCCCTGACAATGAAGAATAAGAAACATTTCATTCAATTCTTACATATATTCTCGTGCCGACCAAAAAGAAGTGATTCTGACCGTGTCGGCACATCTTTCAAGTAAAAGAAAAAGGTCAGTCGTGAGACTGGCCTTTTACGCTTATATTATAGGAGTTTAGCATCGTACAAACCCTCAGTACTAGTAGTACACGGCATTTGCACCAAAGGCAGCACTTTACTCTTTCTCTTCAAGATAGTTTGGAGTATGCCGGATATACTCATAACCAAAACGGCAGTGAAGACAGTCCTTAGGCTCGCAGTATCGGGTCGTTAGTTGTAATAATGCCTGGGATTCAGCAGCAGAACGGCATTCAATACCTGCTTCACGCCATGTTTCGATAATACTATTACTCTCCGGCTTCAGTTGCTCAAGCATCTCGATGGCTTTTTGACACATCCTCTCGTCTGCCTTATACCGTCCATAAGCAAAAAGTAAAGGTACTACGCTGTTGATGATGACCAGGTCTTTTGTCGCAGTCGAAAGTGAACGGTTTCCTGGTTGAACCTCTATATCAGAAAAAGAATAATGACTTTGCCAATAATCGCTGACCTGAACGTCAAACATATTTCTAACATCTTCTACTGTTTGGGCGCCTATCAGACGCGAAAGATTCACCTGGCCAGTATGATACAATTTGGCAAGTTGGGCGATTCGCATATAAGGGAACCCTTGTGGACGCATCCGTGCGAACTTCCACTGAGACGGATTGATGCTTTGTAAATCAAACTTCTTACTGAGATAGGCATATTCGGCTTTCAATTTATAATAGTAATCTGAAAGCGGTGCACGTTTCTTTTGGAACTCATCATCCAAGAAACCAGCCTGCCCAAAGAAGACAGCTTCTATCTGAAACAAATCATCACGATGCTTATTGATAGCGCTCATAGATACTGTCTTTGCCCATTGTTCAAAAGTATCACCATTTTTGCCAAAACCAAAATTCCTGGCAATAGTAACAAAAGACGTATGCTCCCAATCTAAGTTACATTGCTTTCTACGCTCCAATAATTGTTCTGTACGAAACTCTAAACGCTCCACATACAAAGCAGAAAGCCATGTAGTGATCGCAAGACGAGGCATCAAATTCAAATAGCTGCGGCAGCGTGGGTGACGGTCTGACGACAGCAGCTCCTCATAATTACAAGTCACATATTTAGGAATTCCGAGTTGCATTTGAGGGATAACTTGCCCTTTCGATGTTCGCACTTCGCAATCGACGGCTGAAACCACATGAAGGATGACGTTATCGTAGGCCGCATCTGTATCATGATGATGATGATACCAATCACTCGACTTGAGATGTATTTCCACATTCCCCACCCACAACATTCCCCCTATTTTCAGTTGGGCGCCAATAAAATCAGGACCGGCATCCGAGTTGTGCCGTCCCACACTGATGATCTCTATTTCTTTCCCGTCTTCTGTGTGTAGTTTTCCAAGCGGGAATATGCGATGTTGCCACGCATAGTGAAGCATATATTCCATAAATGCTGTAGTTTGTTGCAAAGATACTTAAAAATCTTTAAACTATAATCCTTAAACTACAAACTTTTACTAACTTTGCAAAAAAATTAGATGTTTTATGAAGATTGCATTAATTGGATATGGCAAGATGGGTAAGATGATTGAGCAGATTGCCATCAGTCGAGGACATGAAATCGTAAGTATTATCGACATTGATAATCAGGAAGACTTCAACTCCCCAGCATTTCGCTCAGCCGATGTAGCCATTGAGTTTACGGCGCCTCAGGTAGCATACAGCAATTACTTGAAAGCATGGGAACATAATGTAAAGGTTGTTTCTGGCAGTACTGGATGGTTGAAAGAACATGGTGAAGAAGTGCGAAAAGCCTGTACAGAAGGAGGTAAGACCTTGTTTTGGGCATCCAACTTCAGCATCGGCGTAGCCATCTTTTCTGCTGTCAACCGCTATCTGGCCAAGTTAATGAACCAGTTCCCGCAGTACGACGTGGAATTAGAGGAAACACATCATGTCCATAAGCTTGACCATCCTTCAGGTACAGCAATCACGCTGGCTGAGGAAATCGTAGAAGCACTCGACCGCAAGGAAAGATGGGCCGAAGATACCACTGATCCTAAGCTGTTAAGAGTGGACAACATCCGTCGTGGAGAGGTGCCTGGTATTCATACCGTCCGCTACGACTCCGAAGCCGACCTCATCACCATCACCCACGATGCCCACAACCGTAAGGGCTTTGCATTGGGTGCTGTTCTTGCTGCAGAATATACTGCAACGCATCAGGGACTATTGACCACCAGCGATTTATTTCAGTTTTAAGGATTATTAACTGCACATCCCGTAGTTTTTTCTTACGAGACGAAGTCAAACGACTAAAAAACAATAATATGGTAAAGTTTAAAGGTTCTAAACAGATAAGGGCGGAAAGAGCCAACGCAGACAAAATCGAGAAAGCAGAGAAGAAAAAGAACTGGGTGATGTTCATCATCGTACTTGTTCTGTATCTTGCCTTCCTCTATTGGGTAGGCAGTTGGTGGGGACTCCTCGTAGTACCATTCATCTACGACGTTTATATTTCCAAGAAAATCAAATGGACTTGGTGGAAAAACCTCGAAAGCCCTGTGGGTCGTACCCTGATGAGCTGGGTCGATGCTTTGGTGTTTGCTTTGGTTGCTGTTTACTTTGTTAATCAGTTCTTTTTCCAGAACTATCAAATTCCAAGTAGTTCGTTGGAGAAGTCACTTTTGACAGGTGACTATCTACTGGTCAGCAAACTGAGTTACGGTCCTCGTATTCCTCAGACACCTCTTACGATGCCCCTCACCCAACATACTCTTCCTGTCATCAATGCCAAGTCGTATATTGAGTGGCCTCATTGGGAATACCGCCGTGTGAAAGGTCTGGGAAAGGTAGAATATGGTGACATCGTAGTTTTCAACTATCCTGCAGGCGATACCGTAGCCGTGAATTATCCCAACGACTTCTATGAACTCTGCTATATGTATGGAGTCGAAGCCTATAAGAATCAAGGGTACGAATTACCAGCAATGAGTTCGCTGAACACTGAACAACAGATGAGAATGTTCGACGAGTTATACCAAGTGGGTAAAAAACTCGTTGCTCAAGACAAGTTCCGCTTTGGCGAAATCACCAGCCGTCCTGTTGACCGTCGTGAGAATTATGTGAAACGGTGTGTGGGTCTACCAAATCAGAAGTTGGAAATCAAGGATAAGATAATCTATATCGACGGAAAAGCTCAGAAGACACCTACTGAGGCACAGTTCAACTATTATGTCTATGCGAAGGGGGAATTGAATGACGAACTGCGTGACGAATTGCAAATCAGCGATGAAGCTTATGCACGCTGGAACGACCGTCCTGATCATCCATTCGAAGAGCATCGTATCGGAGTTCCGCTCACTGAGAAGACTAAGGCTGCATTGCAGAGCCACACAGAACTCATCGATAGCATCGTGGAGATTATGGACATCAACTCAGGACATGTGTATCCGCTCAATCACGACTATGGATGGACTCGCGACAACTACGGTCCCATCTGGATTCCGGCAAAAGGCAAGAAACTACAGCTTACAATGGACAACATTGCAGTTTATGACCGTCCTATCCGTGTGTACGAAGGAAACGACCTGAAGGTTGAGAACGGCAAGATTTTCATCAATGGAAAAGAAACAACTGAGTATACCTTCAAGATGGATTACTACTGGATGATGGGTGACAACCGCCACAATTCTGCCGACAGCCGCTATTGGGGCTTCGTTCCAGAAGACCATGTGGTTGGTAAGCCGCTCTTTATATGGCTGTCTATCTGTCCTGACAACAACCCTGCTTCATCGAAGATTCGTTGGAAACGCCTCTTTAAGTGGGTAGATAATATTAAATAAGGTGTACACCTTATTAAAAACGGAGCCAATCTCAAGATTGACTCCGTTTTTTCTTATCCTCGATGCTGTTCGCACCATTTTCGTCCATTCACGAATGCTTCAATCCATGGAGTGACATCATCGTGCTTGCGATTCTCTGGATAGTGTCCCATCTGCCAAGGGAAGATGGCACGCTCCAAGTGGGGCATCATCGCGAGATGGCGACCGTCAGCTGTACAAATACCTGCGATGTCGTAGTCGCTGCCATTTGGATTGGCTGGATAACCATGATAGTTGTACTTCGCAACTACGTTGTAAGCACTCTCTGGGTCAGGCAATGAGAAGCGGCCTTCTCCGTGAGCCACCCACAAACCCAGTTTGTTACCGCTAAGCGATCCGAAGAGTACGGAGTCGTTCTGAGGAATGCTGAGTGTAAGGAATGCGCTCTCGAACTTATGACTGATGTTGTGCTGCATGCTGCCTTTCACACCAAGCAAGCCCAGTTCCATCATCAACTGACAGCCATTACAGATACCCAGCGAGAGGGTGTCCTTGCGAGCGTAGAAGTTTTCGAGTGCTTGTTTTGCCTTTGGATTGTAGAGGAATGCACCTGCCCAACCTTTTGCACTACCCAGCACATCCGAGTTAGAGAATCCTCCACAGAACACAATCATCTGTATCTCTTCGAGTGTCTCACGTCCGCTTACGAGGTCCGTCATCATCACGTCCTTCACGTCGAAGCCTGCAAGATAGAGGCAATAAGCCATCTCGCGTTCACCGTTCGTACCCTTCTCACGGATGATGGCAGCCTTAGGACGTGTCTCTGATGGTGTAGAGTCACGATCAGGACTGATGCCATACTGAGCAAACGTACCTGTGAAGTCAGCATTGAATTTGTGTTCAATAGGTTGGTTCTTATAGTTCGTAAAGCGTTCGTCTGCTTGACCATTCATGCTCTGCAAACGGTCGAGTTCGTGCGAAGTGGCATACCACTCATCACGCAACTCATCTATATTTAATAAGGTGTTACCCTGTGCGCCCTCAATCTTGATAACACGCTCAGCAATAGGTTCGCCTATCTTTGCAAAGCCCACACCTGCATCGGCAAGTATGCTTTCAACCTGTTCGACATTGGCTTTCGCCACCTGAATCACAACAGCAGGATTCTCGGCAAACAGCCGCTTCACGAGGTCTTTTTCGCCCATTTCATCGAGGTTGACCTTCAATCCGCCCTTCGTATTGGCGAAGCACATCTCGAGCAGACAGGTCACCAAACCTCCTGCACTAATGTCGTGACCAGCCAACAGCAATTCGTTGTTCACCAGTTCCTGCACAGCCATGAAGGCGTCACGGAAATACTCTGGGTTCTGAACAGTGGGCACATCGCTGCCTACCTTTCCCTGAGTCTGTGCAAAGGCACTTCCACCCAACCTCAGCTCGTCGAACGAGAAGTCGATATGATACAGCACAGAATCTACGTTCTGAACTACTGGCGAAACCACCTTACGGATGTCGCTCACCTCACCACCGCTACTTACAATCACGGTTCCCGGGCTGATGACCTTCGTGCCGTCAGGATACTTCTGCGTCATTGAAAGCGAGTCCTTACCTGTTGGTACGTTCACCTGAAGGGCACGGCAGAAATCGCTCAATGCCTTCACACCTGCAAACAAGCGTGCATCCTCACCTTTCTGACTACGACAAGGCCACATCCAGTTTGCTGACAGACTTACGCTGTCAAGTCCCTCTGTCAATGGTGCCCATACGATGTTGGTCAATGATTCCGCTACAGAAAGCACACTACCAGCAGCTGGGTCAGCCAAACCTGCTTGCGGAGCATGTCCGATGGCAGTTGCGATACCAGCCTTTCCACGATAGTCGAGGGCAACCACACCACAGTCGCTAAGAGGCAGCTGCAACTCACCCTGACACTGCTGACGGGCGATCTTACCCGTCACAGAGCGGTCAACCTTGTTGGTCAGCCAATCCTTACAAGCCACAGCCTCAAGCTTGAGCACTTTTTTCAGATACTCTAGTATTTCTAGATTTTCTAGTTTGTACTCTACTGGAGCATACTTATGCTCCACTGTCTCGTCGCGCATATAGGTCTTTGGCGAGTGGCCAAACATCTGCGACACTTCAAGGTCGAACGGACGGATACCGTCGCCCTGCCGGAATGAGAAGTGGGCATCGCCTGTTGTCTCACCCACCACATAGAGTGGAGCACGTTCACGTTCCGCAATCTTACGTACATGATCTATATGTTTCTCGTCAATGAGGAGGCCCATACGCTCCTGCGACTCGTTGGCGATGATTTCCTTCGAACTCAGCGTCTTGTCGCCAATTGGCAACTTCGTCATATCAATCTGACCGCCGCACTCTTCGACCAACTCACTCAGGCAGTTCACATGTCCTGCGCTACCGTGATCGTGGATAGAGACGATAGGGTTCACATCTTCCTCACAAAGAGCACGCACCAGGTTATTGGCACGTTTCTGCATCTCTGGGTTGGCACGCTGAACGGCATTCAGCTCGATGCCGCTCGAGTAACGACCTGTATCAACAGAGCTGACACTTCCGCCGCCCAATCCGATACGGTAGTTATCACCACCCACCACGACAATCTTGTTTCCCTTCTGAGGTTCACCCTTCAGACAGTCGCGCTTGGTGCCATAACCTACACCACCAGCCAACATGATGACTTTATCGTAGCCATAGAGCGGTTCACCCTTCTGCTTCTCTTGATGCTCGAATGTCAGCACAGAACCGCAAATCAGCGGCTGTCCGAACTTGTTACCAAAGTCGCTGGCACCGTTCGAAGCCTTAATCAGTATCTGCTCAGGTGTCTGATAGAGCCAATGACGAGGATGCTCGCCGTTGCGGTAGCTTGTCATATAGACAGCAGTTCCTGCAATCGGCCACGAACCAGTTCCACCACCCATACGGTCGCGAATCTCACCTCCAGTACCCGTCGCAGCACCGTTGAACGGCTCTACGGTAGTAGGGAAGTTATGCGTCTCTGCCTTCAGCGAGATGACTGATTCGATGTCCTTCGTCTGGAAATAGTCGCTGGTGCTGTGGTCCTTAGGGGCAAACTGCTCCACTACAGGACCTTGTGCGAATGCCACATTATCTTTATACGCAGAGATAATTTTGTTAGGGTTCTCCTGCGTGGTTTTCTTAATCATCTGGAAAAGGCTACTCTCCTTCTCCTTGCCGTCGATGATGAAGGTGCCGCCGAATATCTTGTGGCGACAATGCTCAGAGTTGATTTGTGCAAAGCCGAATACCTCAGAGTCAGTAAGCTTACGTCCCAACTGTCCCTCTACTTTATGCAGGTATTCAATCTCCTCCGGACTCAGTGCCAAACCTTCCTGTTCGTTGTATTCCTCCAAATTGTCGATATGCTGGATGGCAGCCGGCTCGATGTTGACGGTGAAAATCTGCTGGTTCAGTTCCTCGTATCTGCGCTGCAGCATCGGGTCGATGTCTGCATCTTTGTCAATAGGAAAGAACTCCTCTATACGCTCGATGCCTGTCAAACCCATGTTCTGGGTAATCTCCACAGCGTTGGTACTCCAAGGAGTAATCATCTCACGACGAGGGCCAGCAAACAAACCACCAATTGTCTGCTCGTCGCGCTTCTGTGCGCCACTGAAAAGCCACTGAAGTGCATCCGTCTCCTTCGAGCTGATTTCATGATTCATACTCACGGCGATGATGCTGTTCTGCGGCGTAATGAAAAAGTAAATCATTGTTTCTTATTGATAAGTTCTGAATTTGTTCTTTCTATTGCATACTCCCTCCCCCCTTCGGGGTTTCAATGGTCTTTACACCCCCTTCGGTTCCCCCGTTATCGGGGGACAGAAACCCCCTATCTTAGGAGGAGAGCTCTGTATACATACTCCTCCTCTAAGTCTTGCTAACTAGCTGCTCCCCTAAGATAGGGGAGCTGTCACGCAGTGACTGAGGAGTATGTTCCTGATTTTCCACTGCAAAGTTACAAAATAATTTTTAATTAGAAATTAAAAAGTCCAAATTAAACAAGAAATGCAGACGTTTTGCCTGCATTTTCTCATTCATTGATATGACCGTCTGCTTTCAGAAGCAATAACCTAAGCGGAGTTCCATATTCGCCAAATAAAAATTTCCCGTATATTTTACGGTTTCTCATGTTTTATTTTGTGGGGTCTGGAAGATTTTATATCTTTGCAGAGGGAAAAATGTTGTTCGTGGGCGACGAACACTGATTCGCGGTCGGCAAACCTGGATTCGTGGGCGGCGAACACAGGTTCGCGGGCCACGAACAAGAAACAGACTTAGGAGTAAGAACAAAAAAGTAGTAATCAAACAAAAAATTTCGGAAGAGATGGCAGGATATATCTTACAAGCGCTCCCAGAGGAGCTGACGAATGGTAAAAAAGTGTTGTACCCAAAGATGCAGACGTATAACCTGCAGGACTATGAGGCACTGCTGAAGAAGATGCACAGTTATGCCGGGACGTTCAGCGAGGGTATGATGAAAGGGGTGTTCGACACCTTGATTATGACGATGGCAAACTGGATGCCAGAAGGTCACAGCATCAAAATCGACGGTCTTGGCGTCTTCTCGCTCTCACTTGGCTTCGACACGAATACACCATCGGAACAGGAGAACGCGAAAAACGGGAAAACGTCAAAAGCAAAGAATCCAAAGGAGAAGTACAGGCATGTGTGCATCAAGGGCATCAACTTCAAACCCGACCCTCAGTTGCTGAAGGCGATGAATGAGCATGCCGAGTTCACCCGTATGGCCAAGAAGGTGAGAACGCCTCAGAAGAATCCCTACACGCAAGAGGAACGGTTGGCAATAGCAAAGGGAATCATCGAACGGAAAGGCCAAATGACCTTCACAGAATACGTGAGTGCCACAGGACTGTGTCGTTCGTCTGCCTCTGCCGACCTGAAACGCATAACTGCCGACCCTCAGTCAGGCATCGCCGAGCAAGGCTCGCGTTCGTACAAAGTGTGGGTGAAGAAGGAATGAAATGAATCACCAAGGTTTATGTTTCTTGAGGAAATCATCCTTTCCTGGGAATCTGTCACTCAAAAAAGCACCTCCTCCATAAATAAAAACGACCTTTTCGTTATATGGAACACAGGAATAGTCGTTCATATAGTAATCTTTGTCTTTCTGGCTCATGGGTTTGTCAAATAGATAGAAGCTATACATGCCCATTCCACTCCGACGGAAATAAATCACGGTCCAGTTTATGTCTGGAAAGGTTGTTCTTTCTACACCTATGCAACCTAATGAACGAAGGTTATCACGTATCTGATCGTACTCCGTCCGGGTAAGTCCAACCACGCTCATCAGCGAATCCTTCTTCTCCTCAGCATCACCCCAATGGGTAGACATCAGGGAATCGCCTTTGGCTGCAACATGGAACATCGTAGCTTTCCCATACTCAAATTCCAAACGCACTGCAACGCTGTCGTCCAAGGCATTGTCAAGATACGAAATGAAATCCTCCATCTCCTTTGCATGCTTTTCATAGTGTTCAGCCATGATGTCTGCATTGCATTGCTGTTTGGGATGCCAAAACAGGAAATAAGCAACGAGGAACACGACATTGAGTATTCCCCAAGCAAGGAAGAACTTTTGGCTCTTGTTTGCCATCTTTCTGGAACGGATCATAATGACGATTGCCGCGATGATTGCAGGAATAAATATCAAACAACCGAAAACGAGAGCCAGCCAGCCATAAAAGTCATTAATCCAGAACAGAAGAATCAGGATTGTGACAAGCAACATGGCCAAACCTTTGAGAATGTTGAGGAAGATACTCATAATATTCGACATTATTTGTATACAATAACGCAACTAACCCATTTTTATTGTGCCCTCTATTATAATAATAAGGTGTAAAAAAGCGAAAAATAAGACCTCCTAACCCCCTTTAGGGGGAATTAAAGATTGAAAAACTGACATAATTCATTATTCATGTTCTACATTTCATATTTTATTTGTAACTTTGCAGGCCAAAAGCCGCAAGCGGCAATGTAAAAATTTAAAAATTGAAGGATTGAAAAATTGAATTTAAATTAAAAATAGGATGTCAAAGAATTTTGTAAAAGAACTTGAGTGGCGTGGCATGATTCACCAGATGATGCCAGGCACAGAAGAACTCTTAGAGAAAGAACAGGTGACGGCTTATCTGGGTATCGACCCTACGGCTGACTCATTGCACATCGGACACTTGTGTGGTGTGATGATGTTGCGTCATTTCCAGCGTTGCGGACACAAGCCGCTGGCGCTGATTGGTGGTGCTACAGGTATGATTGGCGACCCTTCGGGTAAGAGTCAGGAACGTAACTTGCTGGACGAGGCTACATTGCGTCACAACGTGGAATGTATCAAGGCTCAGTTGAGCAAGTTCCTCGATTTCGAGAGCGATGCACCTAACAAGGCTGAACTGGTGAACAACTACGACTGGATGAAGAACTTCACGTTCCTCGATTTCGCACGTGATATCGGCAAGCACATCACTGTGAACTACATGATGGCGAAGGAAAGTGTGCAGAAGCGCCTCAACGGTGAGGCTCGCGATGGACTTTCGTTCACAGAATTCACCTATCAGCTGCTGCAGGGTTACGACTTCCTCTACCTCAACGAGCATAAGAACTGCAAGCTGCAGTTGGGTGGTGCTGACCAATGGGGTAACATCACAACGGGTTCAGAATTGATTCGCCGCATCAACGGCAACGAGTGTTTCGCACTCACCTGCCCACTTGTGACGAAGGCAGACGGAACGAAGTTCGGAAAGACGGAGAAGGGTAACATCTGGTTGAATCGTGAATACACCTCACCTTATATCTTCTATCAGTTCTGGATGAACACCAGCGACGAAGATGCCAAACGTTACATCAAGATATTCACTTCGCTTGAGAAGGAAGAAATCGACGCACTCATCGCAGAGCAGGATCAAGACCCAGGTATGCGTGTGCTTCAGAAGCGTCTGGCTAAGGAACTGACCATCATGGTACACTCTGAAGAAGACTACAATATGGCTGTCGAGGCATCAAACATCCTGTTTGGTAAGGCTACCAAGGATGCCCTCCTGAAGCTTGACGAGCGTACCTTGCTTGATGTGTTCGACGGTGTGCCTCACTACAACATCTCGAAGGACGAGTTGGCAGCAGGCATCAAGGCCGTTGACCTCTGTGCAGAGAAGACAGACATCTTCCCTTCAAAGGGCGAGATGCGTAAGATGACCCAAGGTGGTGGTGTGAGCATCAACAAGGAGAAGCTGGCACAGTTTGACCAGGTGCTGACAACAGCCGACCTCATCGACGACAAGTATCTGCTGGTGCAGAAAGGCAAGAAAAACTATTATCTACTAATTGCAGAGTAAGACCCCCCGCCCCCCTTTAGGGGGAGGAGGATATAGTTTAAAGTTTAAAGTCAGTTGAATAAGTTGAAAGTGAAGAGTTAAGAATTAAGAGTTAAGAAAGATAGACTTTAGCAAAGTATCGTCTGTAACTCCTGAACTCCTGTAACTCCTGAACTCCAATAAATAAATCCAATAAATAAAATAGTAAATAGTAAATGGGCGAAGCCCTGTAAATTGTAAATTAAAATAGGATGGCAAAGAAAGCATTATTAATGATTCTCGATGGATGGGGAATCGGCGACAAGACAAAGGGAGACGTAATTTATTCCACACCAACTCCATATATGGATTATCTGAATGCAACCTATCCGCATTCACAGTTACAGGCATCAGGCGAGAACGTAGGTCTGCCTGACGGCCAGATGGGAAATTCAGAGGTGGGACACCTCAACATTGGTGCCGGACGTATCGTGTACCAGGACCTCGTGAAGATTAACCGTGCCTGCAAGGACGGTTCCATCATGAAGAACCCAGAAATCATCAGCGCCTACGAATACGCACAGAAGACAGGCAAGAGCATTCACTTGATGGGCTTGACCTCAAACGGAGGCGTTCACAGCTCGCTCGACCATGTATTCACCCTTTGTGACATCAGCAAGGCATACGGCATCAAGAACACCTACATCCATTGTTTCATGGACGGACGTGATACTGACCCAAAGAGCGGAAAGGGCTTCATTGAGCAGCTCACAGCTAAGGGAAAGGAGACAGGTTGCGAAATCGCAAGCATCATCGGACGATTCTATGCGATGGATCGTGACAAGCGTTGGGAGCGTGTCAAGATTGCATACGACCTTCTCATCAAGGGCGAAGGTAAGCAGGCGACTGATATGGTACAGGCTATGCAGGAAAGCTACGACGAAGGTGTGACTGATGAGTTCATCCTGCCTATCAACAACGCCAACATCGACGGTACCATCAAGGAAGGCGATGTTATCATCTTCTACAACTACCGCAACGACCGCGCAAAGGAACTCACCATCGTGCTCACCCAGCAGGATATGCCTGATCAGGGAATGAACACCATCCCAGACCTGCAGTACTACTGCATGACTCCATACGATGCATCATTCACAGGCGTACATATCCTCTTCCCAAAGGAGAACGTGGAGAACACCCTGGGCGAATACATCTCTTCAAAGGGTCTGAAGCAGCTGCACACAGCTGAGACAGAGAAATATGCACATGTCACCTTCTTCTTCAATGGAGGTCGTGAAGCTCCATACGAGGGCGAAGAGCGTATTTTGGTTGCTTCACCAAAGGTAGCAACATACGACCTCAAGCCTGAGATGAGTGCTTACGAAGTGAAGGACAAGCTGGTGGCTGCATTGAAGGAAGATAAATACGACTTCGTAGTTGTAAACTTTGCAAATGGTGACATGGTAGGCCACACAGGTATCTACGAAGCTGTAGAAAAAGCTGTTAAGGCTGTCGATGAGTGTGTAAAGGAAGTCGTAGAGACAGCTAAGGCTGTTGGCTATGAGGTCATCATCATTGCCGATCACGGTAATGCTGACAACGAAATCAATAGCGACGGAACGCCTAATACAGCTCACTCGCTCAATCCTGTTCCATTCATCTATGTCACAGAGAACAAGAACGCGAAAGTGGAGAATGGTGTACTCGCTGACGTAGCACCTTCCATCCTGCACATCATGGGCTTGCCTCAGCCAGCCGAGATGACAGGAAATGACTTGATTAAGGATTAAAGATAGAAAAAACGCCCTCTCCCCCTGCCTCTATGGAGGGGAGAGGGTTCTTCTATTATTACATATTACATGAAACACTCCTTGCTTCTATTCATATTATCACTTCTGTTGCTGTTGCTTCCAACATCATCACGTGCCCAGTTCTACGGCACAGTAATCGATGCCGGTACGGGTGAGCCTGTGCCATACGCAACCGCGAAGTATGTCGGGACCTCTATCGGCCAACAGTCGGATATGGATGGCAAGTTCCAAGTGAATATCTACAAGGACCACAACAAGCTCGAAGTGACTTGCTTGGGTTACAAGCCTGTCATCGTGACTGTGAACGCCTCGCACACAGAGATTCACAGTACCATCAAGCTGTACTCCAACGAGATACTGCTCAGCGAGGTGGTGGTGAAGAAGGAGAAAGTGAAATACAGTCGCAAGAACAACCCTGCGGTGGAGCTGATGAGGAAGGTGATTGCCAACAAACGCATCAGCGACATCAAAGAGAAGGATTTCTACCACTACGACAGATACGAGAAGCACACATTTTCGTACAACGACGTGGAGAAGAGTAGTTTGGCTGAAGTATGTCCTGAGACAGGTAAGCTGATTATCCCTATCATGGTGGACGAAACGACCTCGTCAGAGAACTATCGCAAAGACCCCAAGGCCTCCAAAACCACCATTACAGGAAAACGCAGCGACGGTTTCAACACCATGTTGACATCAGGAGACATGTTGACTGGGTGGGTTAAGGACATCTTTACAGATGTGGATATCTACAAGGACAACGTGCGCTTGCTCCAGCATCCGTTCATCAGTCCTATATCCACTTCTGAGGCGATTGCGTTTTATCATTACTACATCCAAGACACGACAGAAGTGAACGGGGAGCGTTGTATCGATGTTGTGTTTGTGCCGAATAACAAGCAAGATTTTGGCTTCTCAGGCCACTTGTTTATCACTGATGATGCAGAGAATCAGGTGAAGCGATGCGTGCTGAACATCCCCTACAAGTCGGGCGTGAACTTTGTAGATAATCTGCTTGTCATCCAGGATTTCATGACCTTGCCCACAGGCGAGCGAGTGCTTGAGAACGACAACATGATTGTGGAAATGAGCGGTATGCTTGGCATACTGAATATGGCCTGTCAGCGCTATACCCATTACAGCAACTATAGCTTCGAGCCGATTACTGACCAGAAAGCTTTCCGCTATTCGAGAGTGGACGATGTACTACCCGATGCCGAGTTCAAGGACTCCACTTACTGGGCAGCTGCACGGCCTGTGAAGTTGTCGAATACCGAAAGTAATCTTGGTCGCTCTGTAGAGAAAATCAATCAGGACATAGGAAGCTTCTGGAAGTATCTGCTCACGGCAGTTGTAGAGAATTCCATAGAGCTGACACCACGTCCCAATAAGATTGACTTCATGCCGCTGAACGCCATTGTTTCGCATAACGACATTGACGGCATGCGCTTTCAGGGTAGCTTACAAACGACAGGAAACCTCAATCGTCACCTTTTTGCTCGTGGGTATTATGCATACGGCTTGAAGGACAAACAATCAAAATATAAAGCAGAACTTGAGTACACGTTCGACAAAAAGAAATACATGGCTCACGAGTTTCCCCACCGCTCGATTACCGTATCATATATGTATGACGACATGTCGCCAGTCGATAAGTTCTCTGGAACAGACAAGAGCAACGTTTTCACCTCATTCAAGACAGGCAAACTGGATCAGATGATGTATGTGAACGATTTCAGGGCCACATTCCGATACGAGACGAAGACATTCCTAACATGGACCGTATCGCTCGACAATTCCAAGTTCACACCAGCCGGAAAGCTCGTCTATCTGCGAAACAGCGATGGTGCTGTCTTGTCCAACCTGAAGACAACAGACCTCAAGATTGGTCTGCGATATGCTCCAAGCGAAACCTTCATCCTGACCAAACAACAGCGTCTGAAGATTAACCGCGATGCACTGGTGACGACCCTCGAACACACCATTGGTTTCGACGGATTCATGGGTGGGCAATACCGCTACAACACCACTGAAGCTACCATCTTCAAGAAATTCTGGATGCCAGGCGCATGCGGATACATTGAGACATACCTAAAGGGAGGTATCCAATGGAATAAAGTACCGTTCCCTATGCTCTTCACTCCATCGTCCAACCTATCTTACTTCACACAGTTCGACCGTTGGTCGTTCAACATGCTACGCAACATGGAGTTCCTAAACGACCGCTATGCGTCCCTCAGCGTTTATTGGAATCTTGATGGTAAACTGTTCAACCGCATACCGCTATTCAAGAAACTCAAATGGCGCGAGAACCTCGGGTTTAAGATGATATACGGCAAACTTTCAGATAAGAACAACCCATATCTCAACCCAGCAGACGGCGACCTGTTCCGCTTCCCGACACGCGACGGCCAGCCCACCAGTTTCATCATGGGCAACACCCCCTACATGGAGTTCTCCTGTGGTATTAGCAACATCTTCAAATTTCTGAAGATTCAGTATGTCCGCCGTCTCAATTACCTCGACCTTCCCGAGGTTCCCGGGGGCGACAAAATTAAGAAAAACGGCGTCCGTTTCGCAATTGAAGTAAAATTCTAATAGCTCCAATAGAGTGATAAAATAAAAGCCTCTCGTTGTGAGAGGCTTTTATTATACATACAAGAATCGTTTGATATTCTTCTTTGGTGTCTTTTGGAACTCTTCTTCACGGACTTCGAAACCTGTTAGCTGGACGAACTTAGGAAGCAGTTCGTTGATGGCAGCACGTGAGCTTTCAAAGACGTAGGCAAGTTGCTCTCGCTGTAACTTCACCTTCTCAAGGGTGGTTTCGTTTACATAGACAAGTGCGACGAACTTCTGGTCACGCTGCACAAGCACACATTCGTCAGCCAATGAGTTGCTGAGAATCACATCCTCTACCTCCTCTGGATATACGTTCTGCCCGTTGGCACCAAGCAGCATGTTCTTCTTGCGTCCGCGTATGAAGATGAATCCTTCGCTGTCAACCGTCACAAGGTCGCCCGTATGGAGCCATCCGTCTTCCGTGATTGCTTCGGCTGTTGCTTCTGGGTTCTTGTAGTAGCCAGTCATCATATTAGTACCGCGTACCAGCAATTCGCCTGGCTTGTTCTCAGGATTATCGCTGTCTACTTTAATCTCCATTCTAGTGACCACTTTTCCGCACGAGCCCACCTTGCTTATTCTATAATCGGCATAACTGATGAGTGGTGCACACTCCGTCATACCATAGCCTGTGGTGTATGGGAAGTTGATTTTTGCAAGGAACTTATCGACCTCACGATTGACAGCTGCTCCACCGAATACGACTTCAATGAAACGACCGCCAAAGACGTCAATAAGTTGCTTGCGAATCTTGTTATATATAATCTGCCGAATACCAGGAATGGCCAGCAGGAACTTCATCTTGGGAGTCTTCAGCACAGGGAACACTTTGTTCTGAATGATTTTCTCAACGATGAGTGGCACGGTGACTACCAAGAACGGACGTACATCAGCAAACGCTTTCAAGAGCACTTGCGGACTCGGAATGCGTGTCAGCAGATAGATAGGGCGTCCTGTAGTCATCGGATAGAGGAACTCTATGGAGAAACCATACATGTGAGCCATCGGGAGAATAGACATGAACTGATCCTGCTCTGTCGGACGAGGAAGGTATTCGTGACAGAACACCACATTTGACCAGAAGGTGCGGTAAGGTAACATCACACCCTTGGGATTACCTGTAGAGCCTGATGTATAACTGATAAGTGCCAATGCTTCCATATCTACATCAGCAAACTGCACATCATCTGCCTTTACACCCTCAGGGAAACGCTGGGCAAATACCTCATCAGCTTGTTTGAAAATCTTGGTCAGTTGAGTGTCCTTACCCTCCTTCTCTGCAAAAGGGCGGAAGGTAGTGATGTCAATCAGCAGGTCTTTATCGAGGGCCGATGCACTGTCGTACACTTTCTGGCTAGTTATCAATAACTTAGCCTCCGAATGTTTGGTGAGGTTCTCTATCTGGTCGATATGGAAGTCTGCCAGCAAGGGCACACCTACGGCACCATAGGTAAAGACACTTAAGAACGAAACGGCCCAATTGGAACTGTTCTTGTCGCAGAGCGCAATCTTGTCCCCCTGCTTGATTCCATATAATTCAAATACGATTTGTAAGCGCTGAATATGTTCAAATACCTCTTTATGTGAATAGGCGATATCTGTCCCATAGTCTGCGAAAGCCAATGAGTCCCACTCGCGTTTAAACATTGTGTTGATGTAGCCCATCATTGGCGTTTCCATCAGATTTGTCGTCATATAATCTTCTTTATAAAATCCTTGTATTCTTTTCTTATCGCAAATCGGCTGCAAAGGTACAAATAAAGTTTAAAGTTTAGGGTTTAGAGTTTAAAGAAAAGCACCTTCCCACCTTCATTTTTTCTCAAAACGTTCGATTTTGCGCACCTTAGATTACATCGTTTCCTACTCTTTCAACGAAATAAAAATAGGAAATGATTCCATACGGTCGTCATCAGACCGTAATAATGGACCATGATGCGGAAACGTTCGATAAGTGAAGCACGATGGTTCTTCAGCGTCATACCGCCATCGAGATAGTCTGTCAGCACCGAATGCATATTCAGGTTTGTCAGCCCTTGCTCCTCGCCTGCCTTCATCACCCTGATACACCAATCCACATCCGACGAGAAACGATACTGCAAGTCATACGGGGGACAAAGCGTACGTCGGGCATAAAAGGACTGATGGCACACCAGCATTCCCTCTTGAAACGATCTCCAAGTCAATTGTTCGGGTGCATTCAAATGGCGTTGACGGAGATAATTGCCATGATTGTCCACGATATTGGTATCGCCATAGATTACTCCTATCTGCTCAGGATGTTCGGCATTATCAAAGATATCTTCAAGTGTCATTTTATCGTGCAGTCGGTCGCCTGCATTCAGAAAACACACAAATTCACCCTTTGCCAATTTCAACCCCTTATTCATTGCGTCATATAGTCCCTTGTCAGGCTCACTTACCAACGTTACAGCAATCTCAGGATGCTCCTGTTTGTATGTTCTGGCCAACTCCAACGTGCGGTCTTTCGAAGCACCATCAACAATGATATGCTCCACAAAACCACGATAGGTCTGCATCGCCACACTCTCCAATGTACGACCTAACACCAACTCAGCGTTGTATGTAACCGTTATAATAGATAAATAAGGTGTGTTCATTGTTCCAACAACATTTCATATACATCAGTATAGCGGCGAGCTATACGATCCTCGCTATAGGTGTTCAATGCTTTCTTATGGGCATTCTCACATAATCTATCATAGTTTTCCTTATCCAAACACCACAGAATACCTTTCGCAAAGTCCTGTGCATCTTTATAAACTGCTACGTAGCCGTTCTGCAAGTGGTCTATCATCTCAGGGATACCACCCACGTTGAAGCCCACACAAGGAGTTCCACAGGCCATTGCTTCCACAATGGTGTTCGGAAGGTTATCCTGCAGCGATGGGGTAACAAACAAGTTAACCGCATTATACATCTCCATCACCTCGTTCTCGTTGCTAAGGTAGTTGATAGGATAGACATCGAATGGGATAAAACTTTCGACCTTATCGGAGTGGCTACCTAATACCACGATGCCCAATTTCTCAGCCAAATCGGGAGCTGTCTCCTTGATGATGTTACAAGCCTCTGCTAAGTATCTGAATCCTTTTCGCTCATCTGTGATACGCTGCGACCCGAACAGAATCAGTTTCTTGTCCTCAGGCAAGTTCCACTTGCGGCGCACCTCAGCCATATCTGTTGGATGGAATACATGCGTATTGATAGTATTAGGGATATTAATGACGAACTGTCCTTGTGTCAGACTGCTTCGGCGAGCCAGATTAGTAATCCATTGGCTACAACCCACGAACGACACCTTCACATCGCAGAACATCTGACGCTTCTGTTCAAACACCTTTGCTGCCCAATCCGTACCACATCCACCTTTCTTCAGTTGAGGACATTTATAACAACTTGACTCATAACGAGTACAGTCGCCTGCATAGTGACAAATACCTGTAAAATACCACATATCGTGCATCGTAATCACAACCGGCTTACCTGCATGTAAAATTCTGTTTAGGTCGGCCATCGACAGGAAACCCTGATTCACCCAATGCAGATGGATGATGTCGGCCTGCTCGAACTCAAACAGATGAACGATATCCGTCCCTGTATTCGCAATATCCAACTGAAACAGGTTCTGCTTGCTGAAGCGGTTCGCCAGAAAGATGCATCCACGCTCCCACACAAACTTCAGCGGCAACAGCCATGATGAAGGGATGGCCGAAACCGTCATCTGGTCCGTCTGTTTATCGCGCACCAGCATCTTCGCTTTCACACCATTCTTCTTCAGCGCCTCCATCAAGCGGTTTGCAGCAATTGCAGCACCACCGACTCGTTCCGATGTATTGATGATAAGTACTCGCATTTTACTTTGTTCAAATCGTTCACATTCAGCATAGCCTAAGCAAGCTTAGTACAACTCTCGCCTTCATACGATTTTCGGGTGCAAAGGTACAAAAAAAAGTTTAGAGTTTAGCGTTTAGCGTTTAGAGAATAGCAAAAAAACAAAAAAAATGAAAGAAATTTTGAATTATGCATTGTGAATTATGAATTATTTACTACCTTTGCAGCCGCAAAAGCCGATTATGTCAGTTTTGCACCTGCTTCAGTAGCTCAGTTGGTTAGAGCACATGACTGTTAATCATGGGGTCGTTGGTTCAAGCCCATCCTGAAGCGCGATGTTCTTCGTGACATCATAGTCACAAGCCCAGATGGCGGAATCGGTAGACGCGCTGGTCTCAAACACCAGTGGGGCAACCCGTGCCGGTTCGACCCCGGCTCTGGGTACTCGGCTTGTCAAGCAAATACGCTGTAAGACACCACTTACAGCGTATTTTCATCAAAAACAGATCTTAATTAAAACAATATGGCACAGGAAGATGTATTTAAGAAAGTAGTATCTCATTGTAAAGAGTACGGATTTGTGTTTCCATCAAGCGATATCTATGATGGACTGGGAGCAGTATATGACTACGGTCAGAACGGTGTTGAGATGAAGAACAACATCAAGCAGTATTGGTGGCAGAGCATGGTGCTGATGCACGAGAATATCGTGGGTATCGACTCCGCTATCTTCATGCACCCTACAATCTGGAAGGCTTCAGGCCACGTCGATGCATTCAACGACCCATTGATTGACAACCGTGACTCGAAAAAACGCTATCGTGCCGATGTACTGATTGAGGAACAGATTGCAAAATACGAGGAGAAAGTGGAGAAAGAAGTAGCCAAGGCTCGTAAGCGTTTTGGTGATGCGTTCGATGAACAGAAATACCGTGAAACCAGTCCGAAGGTAGCAGAGGATTTGGCAAAACGTGATGCCCTGCACGAGCGTTACAGCAAGGCCATGAACGCAATGGATCTGGACGAACTCCGTCAGATTATCCTCGACGAAGAAATCGTATGCCCTATCAGCGGTACCCGCAACTGGACAGAAGTGCGTCAGTTCAATTTGATGTTCAAGACCGAGATGGGTAGTACTGCCGATGGTGCATCAACTATCTACCTGCGTCCAGAAACTGCTCAGGGTATCTTTGTAAATTACCTCAACGTACAGAAGACAGGCCGTATGAAGATTCCTTTCGGTATTGCACAGATCGGTAAGGCCTTCCGTAACGAGATTGTAGCTCGTCAGTTCATCTTCCGTATGCGTGAATTCGAACAGATGGAAATGCAGTTCTTCATTAAGCCAGGTACCGAACTCGACTGGTTCCAGACTTGGAAGAAGACCCGTATGGCTTGGCATCAGAACCTTGGGTTCGGAGCTGAGAACTATCGTTTCCACGACCATGAGAAGCTGGCACACTATGCCAATGCAGCAACTGACATTGAATTCAAGATGCCATTCGGATTCAAAGAGGTAGAGGGTATTCACTCTCGTACCAACTTCGACCTCTCTCAGCATGAGAAGTACTCAGGCAAGTCCATCAAGTACTTCGACCCAGAGCTGAACGAATCGTACACTCCATACGTCATCGAGACCTCCATCGGTGTCGACCGTATGTTCCTCAGCGTGATGTGTCACAGTTATCAGGAAGAGCAGTTGGAGAATGGGGAGACACGTGTAGTATTGAAACTTCCTGCAGCCATTGCACCAGTAAAACTTGCTGTGATGCCACTCACGAAGAAGGACGGACTGCCAGAGAAAGCTCGCGAGATTATCGACGAACTTAAGTTCCATTTCAACTGCCAGTATGACGAGAAAGACTCAATCGGTAAGCGTTATCGTCGTCAGGATGCCATCGGTACCCCTTATTGTGTTACAGTAGACCACCAGTCGCTCGAAGACAACACCGTCACCATCCGTTTCCGCGATACGATGGAACAGGAGCGTGTCAACATCTCCGGCCTGCTGGGTATTATAGAAGATAAGGTGTCAATCACCAGTCTGTTGAAGAAACTGAAGTAAGCCCCCCATACCCCTCCCTCCGAGGAGGGGAGTAGAATGTTATGAAACATAAAATTTTTGAACAACTGAAGGCAATAGCCTACGTAGTGTTCCTCATCGTAGGAGGATATATGGTCGCTTCCTGCTCCGAGAAAGACGAAGTGAGTGAGTTCGACAATTGGCGCGACCGCAATCAGGCATTCGTCGACTCCATTGCCCATGTTGCCCAAACCAATGCAGACGGTAGCTGGGAAATCATCAAAGCCTTCAATCTAGGCGATGATGCGAGCCTATATCAAGGAATGAACAACTACTTCATCTATGTAAAGAAGCTGGAAGTAGGCACTGGTACTTACAGTCCCATGTATGTCGACTCCGTCCGCATCCATTACATCGGTCGCCTCATTCCTACCGCCCAACATCCGCAGGGCAAAGCCTTTGGAAAGAGTTACAGCACCAACGAGCTGAACGAAACCACCGATGTTCCTACCATCTTCTGTGTCAACCAAAACCTCGTGGTAGGTATATCCACAGCCCTGATGCACATGCACGAAGGTGATCGTTGGTTGGTCTACATCCCTTATTATTTAGGCTATGGAGCCACCGACTATACCAAAGGAGCTATCCCCGCCTACTCCACCTTGGTGTACGATCTGAAACTCGCCCGCATCTATCGTTACAAAATCGACAACGATACCGCTTGGCACTAAGAAATAAGGCCGATAATATAATAAATATATTGAGAGGTGCAGGTTTTCACAGACCTGCACCTCTCTTCGCAGAAAAAATTCTTAGTAGGAAAGAGTCTATTTAGATAATATTACATTCTAACTGCAAACTGGCCGAAGCGTGGAGCACCCCAAGGGGTTGCGTGCATGCGGTGACGCTGTGGGAATTCAGGAGCATGTGCGGCTGGGCGGAGTTCCTTCTGTACGCTTGCTATTGCGCTTGCCAGAGCCTTGCTGCTTACCTGAGTGCCGTTGATAACTACCGTGTTGTCCTTTGCATTCACGATGATATCCATCAACTCTGGAACTGAGAGTTCGTAGTTGCACTGGTAGTAGTCTGCGTTGCGATCCTTTGGCATCACGTTCACGTTGCCTTCGCTGAGTTCGCTGGTGAGGACGCTTTCACCGTTCATATTGATGATGTCGAAATTGAAATCTACTGCCTCGCTGGCTTCCTCGATGATGCTGAGGATGCACTGGTTGGTCGTG
>JAGAAL010000050.1 GCA_017615245.1 Bacteroidaceae bacterium | reverse complement strand
TGCACTAAGAACAGCCCCAGTGAGTAGTGAGCTCGCTCGGCATACCCTTCTTTCCATGTGCTGGGGTAGTTCTTGTTGACGAACACCTGATAAAGTTGGGTCATTCTTTCCACGTCAAGGTATTCTTCTTTGCGCGATGCTGGAGCAGGGATGGCAATTAAGCCTTTCTTGACATTCGAGAATGGGTATTCGGTCTGCAACAGATAGCCACGTCTGCGGCATTCGTTCCATACGGCACGACAATGACGGAGATTGATGCTACGTGTGGTAATACTGACAGCCTTCAACTCTTCTCCGTTTGGGCCGATAGCACCATTTATCATACCATACTCCCACTTCTTAAGATGTTCTAAATTAACCTCAAAGCCCTTGATGTCTTCCTTCCAAAGAAACTTTTGGAACGACTTCAAGGAGGACTCGTATGGCTCTGCAGTAGTATATCTGGCCCCATTGTTTTCTGTGCGTAGATTGTGGATAATCTCTTCCCAGATGCCAATGAACGACTCGTTGGTTTGAGAGGCAACCTTACCTTCCACGACCATACGGACAGCGTCCAATGTCAACTCATGACCAGGAGTGAGATTGACAAGCATCTCCTTGTATTTGTCCACTATTTCCAGCATCCGCTTCTTCTCCTCATACTTGGGCGACTTGCTCTTTTGAACGTTGCAGATTTCAGAGAAGTCCTGCTTCGAGTAACTGCCACCGATGGGATAGTAGTAGGAACGACGATCTATCGTGAAGCGTGCTTTCACGGGGTACTCCGTAACGTCCTTTCGGTTGCTACGGATGTCCAGAACGATTGCCATTGTACACTGACGCTCCTTGAAGCCATTCAGCGATGTTGTGAGTTTCTTTGCCATAGTTCTTCTTGTTTTTTTTTCGCGAAAACATTCAGCCTTACAGACCCATAGTCTGCCACCGTGAAATCGCCTAAATTTTGTTCAATTCTATGCAATTTTCTGAAACCTCCAGACCCAAGTCAGATGTCTTTTCGCAAAATTTTCGCGAAAACAATGCGAAAACAATCGGTTTGAGTTAAGGGGTTTTTTAACATTTCGTTTGATGGCGCAAATTTACTAAATATCTGTGTATCAGCCAAATTTCAAACAAAGAAAATTTTATAAAATTGCATTCTCTCAGACTCATAATCTGGAGGTCCCTGGTTCAAGCCCAGGCTGGTCCACACTAAAAATCAAGCACTTACGAGTAACTCGCAAGTGCTTTTTTCATGTCTGAGTAAACAATGCGTAAACAAAAGGGAGTTTTTTCTTACTTCACCAATTTCTCCAATGCATTGGCATCGAGGCGATAGATGGTCCATTCGTTCATGGGGAAGGCTCCCAATGAGAGATAGAAGTCGATGCTGGGTTGGTTCCAGTTCAGGCAGCTCCATTCCATCCGTCCGCACTTCCGTTCATGTGCTATTGCTGCCAGATGTAGCAGGAGGGCTTTGCCGTATCCTTGCCCACGATACTCTGGCCACACGAAGAGGTCTTCGAGATATAATCCTGAATGCCCGATGAATGTCGAGAAATTGAAGAAATACAGGGCGAAGCCCACTTCCTTGCCATCCACTACGGCAAATACGGCTTCTGCTTTATGGTGGCCGAACATCTCTGCTTCGAGCGTCTCAGCTGAGGCTACCACCTCGTTCTCCATCTTCTCGTATTTGGCGATGCCCCTGATAAATTCCAGCAGCAGTCCTACGTCCTTCCGTTCCGCCTTGCGGATAGTGAAATTATTCTTCATAAATCTTTGTATGTGCCTATTCAATGCATCGATTTGTGACAAACTCTTATAACGTTTCTATTCCGCCCTTATTACTTGTTTTGTTTGCAAAGTTACAAATTGCATGCAACTTTGCAACTTTTCGCTTTTCTTCCCACTCTGACACTCATCAATAACCTGCCCTTATTCGGTAATAACCCATGATTATTAGGCAATAAGGGCGGGTTGTTGTAAAATACAGGAATAATGTCTTTTATGATTTTTTGTTCGAGTATTATGCCTGAAAACGATGAGTATTTAGCCTACAGACTTTTTGGTCATCTTACTCCTGTGAACGTCGCCATGCGAAGTACTTGTCGAGTACCCACATGGCATCCTCGGATGCTACTGGGGCAGGGTGGGGACCTTCGCCTGTAAGTACCATCACCTGTGAACGGTCGTTCTTGAACAACGGCCAGGTCGGGAGTTCAGAGTCGCGCTGCTTGCCGTTGGGGTCGCAATACTTGGCGAAGTTGGTCCAGTATTTCAGTATGTACTTGGATAGTGCCTGGTCGGTGGGGTTGCTGGAGTTGGGCCGTACGGTCTGGAAGACGAAATCGACATCTTGTCCGTGGGGCGAACGATGACCATAGCGGCGGTCTCCCTGGCGGTACATAGGGTCTTGGTCGAAGTAATACATATACACGGGCTGCTTTCCTGTCTTGTTCTGCAGTCGTCCCCATACCCATGTGCCCCATCCGAAGGCGGAGTCACGTCCAAGGTCGCGTGTGGCTTTGACTACCTTGCCATCGACGAGCGGATAGACGGCCAACAGACGGTCGGCATAATCCTCGTAACGTTCGCGCACGGAGGCAACGTGCTGGGTGGGGTCTTCCGTGAATCCGAAGCTGTCGCCTTCGTCGGAGTTATAGCCGATGAGCAGCGCCACGTCGTTATAATGCCCTTTCTCGTATAGCTTGTACTGGTCGTCGGGAATCACATAACCATCGACGATGGGCCATGCACCTCCTGTTACGACCGTCTGACGGCTCAGTTCGGCAGGACTCATTGCACGCAGGTCTTTGATGGTCTTGGCTCCTACCGATTCGGCGTATGCCGCGCCTTCCTTCTCGGACTGCGCCAGCGACTTCATGTTCTCGCCAGGGTATGACTTGGGGCGGATAGGACCGAACGAACTGCCGCTTTGTGAGATGGCGCCGCGGAACAATCCCTTTGCCAAAGGTGAGGCGCACAACATGCTTACAGATATGCCGCCAGCCGACTCGCCGAATATGGTTACTTTCGCTGGGTCGCCGCCAAATTGGGCGATGTTGTTCTTCACCCACTTGAGTGCAGCAATCTGATCCAGGATGCCGTAGTTGCCCGATACGTGCTCAGGATTCTCGGCACTCAGGTCGGGGTGGGCAAAGAAGCCCAGTTTGCCTACGCGGTAGTTGATGGTGACCAGCACCACTCCCTCGCGGGCAAGCGGAGCACCATTGTAAGTGGAGGAAGTACCCATCGAGAAACCGCCTCCATAGATCCATACCATCACAGGCAGCTTCTCCTTCGCTGATTTGGCAGGCGTCCATACGTTCAGGTAGAGGCAGTCTTCGCTGGCATCGCGTTGCATTCCCATACTCGACATGGGGCTGGGGCCAAACTTGTCGGCATTGCGGACACCTTCCCAGGGAATGACGGGCTGTGGAGCCTTCCAACGCAGTTCGCCCACAGGTGGGGCTGCAAACGGGATGCCTTTGAAAATCATCATGTCGTTTTCGACAACACCTTGAACCATTCCTCCAGTCACTTTCACCAGTCCTGGAGTATTCGACTGGGCGTTGCATGTCATCATAGCTAATGCAACCATGCAGATAAACAGAATTCTTTTCATTTCGATATGTTTTAATAATGTATTCTGTTCGCAAAGATAGTGAATAAATCCGAATGTGAAGGCATTATTCCCCCAAAAGTATCGGACGTGCCCGAAAAGAATGTCAAAAAAAGTGATGGTTGTCTTCGTTTCTGTTGTTTTTTCTATGAATTTGTGGAAAAATGATTTCAAAATGCAGTTTTTTGTAGAAAAATGTCTTTTCAATTGAAAAATATGCTTAACTTTGCTGCCGCAAACGAAACAAAACACGATATAATGTCTATCAGTTTGGTATATAAGAACACATTCGATGCCCTGAGCGGTTTTGGTAATCAGGCTTGGAATAATAAGAAGAACTCGAATAATAATTGGGTTCTCCCTTATGCGTTGTGTCCATTTACCAGTCCGATGGACGTAAAAGAAAAAATCAGAGTATGATTCGCATAGGATATATATAAAAAAGGTGAAAGGGACTGGTTCAGGTGAATCAGCCCCTTTTCTTTGCAAGCCCGGATAGCGATTCGGCAAGGTAGTAGACCATAACACAAATACAAAATAAAACGTTTATGAAAACATTGTATTCAAAAGAGTACGAGCACGATGCTTGTGGCATCGGCTTGTTGGCGGATTTGAAGCGTAACAAGACGCATCAGCTGGTGGACAACGCGTTGACGGTGCTTGAGAACATGAAGCATCGTGGCGCAGAATCCGAGATTTCTATGTTGAAAGGTGGTAAGGCCTCCGGCGATGGTGCGGGCATCTTGTTACAGATTCCTCATGAGTTCATCTTGCTTCAGGGCATCCCTGTACCTGAGCGTGGAAAGTATGGTACGGGATTGGTGTTCCTGCCGAAGGAAAAGAACCTGCACGAAGCTTATCTGGAGCTGATACGTCGCGAGGTAGAGGCAGCAGGTCTGACGCTCTCGCATGTAAGAAACGTGCCTGTCAATTCCGACATCCTTGGTGAAGCATCAGCAGCAACCGAGCCAGATGTGGTTCAGCTGTTCATCACGGGTGTGACGGATGTGGAGCGTTTCGAGACCGACCTGTATCTCATCCGCAAGCACATCGAGCAGAAGGTGGATGACGAGGACTTCTATATCGTATCGCTGTCGAGCCGCCTTATTATATATAAAGGTATGCTGACATCGACGCAGTTGCGTGAGTACTATCCCGACCTGAGTAGCCCGTTCTTCACGAGCGGCATGGCCATCGTTCATTCACGCTTCAGTACGAATACATTCCCAACGTGGTCGCTTGCCCAGCCGTTCCGTATGCTGGCACACAACGGCGAAATCAACACCATCCGCGGCAACCGCAACTGGATGGCTGCTCGCGAGAGTGTGCTGACATCACCTGCGTTGGGCGATGTGAAGGGTATCCACCCGATTATCCAGCCCGACATGAGCGATAGTGCTTCGTTTGACAACGCACTTGAGTTTTTTGTACGTTCGGGCATGACTCTGCCTCACGCTATTTCGATGATGGTGCCAGAGTCGTTCAACGACCGCAACCCAATCAGCGACGAACTGAAAGCATACTACGAATATCATTCTATCTTGATGGAACCATGGGACGGACCTGCAGCCCTGCTGTTCAGCGACGGACGTTATGCGGGCGGAATGCTCGACCGTAACGGTCTGCGTCCTTGCCGATACCTCATCACGGAGGACGGCATGCTGATGGTGGCATCGGAAACAGGTTGTCTGAAGGTTGACCCTCAGCTGGTGAAGGAGAAGGGTAAGTTGCAGCCAGGTAAGATATTGATGGTCGATACTGAAGATGGAACCATCTATACAAATGATGAAATAAAACTGAAACTGACCCAGCAATGTGAGTACAGCCGTTGGTTGCATACGAACCGCATTGAGTTGGGTAAGCTGCATAGCGGCCGCAAGGTAGAGAACAGCGTGAAGGATTTCCAGCGCAAACTCCGTGGGTTCGACTATACCCGTGAGGATGTTGACAAGGTCATTGTGCCGATGTGTGTGAACGGGCAGGAGCCACTTACTTCAATGGGTAACGACACGCAGCTGGCAGTTCTGTCCGACCGTCCTCAGTTGTTGTTCAACTACTTCCGACAGCAGTTTGCTCAGGTGACCAACCCACCTATCGACCCGATTCGCGAGGAACTCGTGATGTCGTTGACGGAATACATCGGAGCTGTCGGCATGAACATCCTGACACCAAACGAATCACATTGCAAGATGGTGCGTCTGCCGCAACCAGTATTGACCAATACCGAACTCGACATACTATGTAACATCCGATATAAGGGATTCAACACAGAAAAACTCTCCATTTTATTTGATAAAACGAAAGGCGAGGTCGGTATGGCTGCTCGCATCGATGAGTTGTGCAAGGAGGCAGAGGCAAGTGTGGATCGCGGCATCAACTATATCATCCTGACCGACCGCGACATCGATGAAAGTCATGCGGCTATTCCATCGCTTATTGCCGTTAGTGCCATCCATCATTATTTGATATCGGTACAGAAACGTGTACAAACGGCGCTGATTGTCGAGAGTGGTGAAATCCGTGAGGTGATGCATGCTGCCCTGCTGTTGGGTTATGGAGCAAGTGCCATTTGTCCTTATATGGCCTTCGCTGTGATTGACGACCTTGTGAAGCATGGGGAGGTTCAGCTCGACTACGCAACAGCTGAGAAGAACTACATCAAAGCTGTGGATAAGGGCTTGCTGAAGATTATGTCGAAGATGGGTATCTCGACCATCCGCTCATATCGTGGTGCGAAGATATTCGAAAGCATAGGTCTGGGCGAAGAAGTGCTCCGTAAGTACTTTGGCACTCCAACATCAACGATTGGAGGTATCGGATTAAAAGAAATGGCCAACGATGCTGTTCGCCGTCATGCCCAGGGCTTCGGTGGAAAGGAACCCGATGACTTGCTTCCGTTTGTAGGCCAGTATGCATTCCGCAAGGACGGTATCCGTCATGCATGGACACCTGACGCTATCGCTACACTCCAGTTGGCCACCCGATTGGGCAGTTATAAGAAGTTCAAGGAGTTCACACATCTGGTAGATAGTGTTGACGAACCTCTGTTCCTGCGTCAGTACTTCAAGTTCAAGTCTAACCCTATTCCAATTGAAGAGGTTGAACCCGAGGAGCAGATTATGCACCGTTTCATCGGGGCTGCTATGTCGTTCGGTGCCATCAGCAAGGAAGCTCACGAAGCTATTGCTCTTGCGTTGAATAAGATTGGTAGTCGCAGCAACACAGGCGAAGGAGGTGAGGATTCAGAGCGTTTCAAGGCCGAAGTCGATGGCGTAAGTCTGTCGAGTGCTGTGAAGCAGGTTGCTTCAGGACGTTTCGGCGTGACGACCGAATACCTCGTTAACGCAAAAGAAATACAGATCAAGGTGGCACAGGGAGCTAAGCCAGGTGAGGGAGGTCAGCTGCCAGGCTTCAAGGTGAACGAAATCATCGCGAAGACCCGTCACAGTATCCCAGGCATCTCGCTCATCTCGCCTCCACCACATCACGATATCTATTCGATTGAGGATTTGGCTCAGTTGATATTCGACCTGAAGAACGTGAACCCGAGTGCTCAGATTAGTGTGAAACTCGTGGCCGAGAGTGGAGTAGGAACCATTGCCGCAGGTGTGGCCAAGGCCAAGGCCGACATCGTTGTTGTTAGTGGCGCAGAAGGCGGAACGGGTGCATCGCCAGCCTCTTCAGTTCGCTATGCAGGTATTTCGCCAGAGATTGGTTTGGCTGAGACCCAGCAGACCCTTGTACTCAATGGTCTGCGTGACAAGATAGAAATACAGACTGACGGTCAGTTGAAGACCGGTCGCGATATCGTTAGTATGGCACTTCTGGGAGCTGGACAGTTCGGCTTCGGTACAATCCAGCTCATCGTCTTGGGTTGCGTGCTGATGCGTAAGTGTCATACGAACAGTTGCCCGGTTGGTGTGGCTACGCAAGACCCACAACTCCGCGCCCGCTTCATGGGACGTTCGGAATATCTGATAAACTACTACACCTTCCTTGCCCGCGAAGTCCGCGAGTACATGGCCGAGATGGGCTTCCGCAAGTTCGTGGATATGATTGGCCGTACCGATATGATTGAGATTGACGAAAGCCGTATGAATGCCAAGACCCAGACACTCGACTTTGCACGTCTGCTGGCCTTCATTGACAACGGACAACCCATCCATGCCGTTTCACACCCTATCCATAAAATCTACGATGTACTCGACCGCGATATGATAGAGTCTGCTACAGAAGGTCTTGCCGCAGGTCAGAACGTGTCGCTTGCGTACGATATCATCAATACTCATCGTGCTGTCGGAGCAATGCTTAGTGGTGAGATTGCCCGCAGATATGGCGGGGAAGGTCTGCCTGACGGCAGCATCAACGTACGTTTCAAAGGTTCTGCCGGACAATCGTTTGGTGCTTTCCTTATGCGTGGCATCTCATTCTCGCTCGAAGGTGAGACCAACGACTATATGGGGAAGGGTCTCTCTGGTGGATGCATCAGCCTCTACCCTCCACGTCATTCGAAATTCAACGCTGCAAATAACATTATCGCAGGTAACACGTTGCTCTATGGTGCTACCTCGGGCGAGGTTTACATTAGCGGACGTGTAGGCGAACGATTTGCAGTTCGTAACTCTGGTGCCATTGCAGTTGTTGAGGGTGCAGGCGACCATTGCTGCGAGTATATGACTGGTGGTCGTGTGGTTGTACTCGGTAAGACGGGTCGTAACTTCGCTGCAGGTATGAGTGGTGGTGTGGCTTACGTATGGGATCCCGACCACTCGTTTGATTACTTCTGCAATATGGACATGGTGGAACTCTCACTCGTAGAGGACAATGTCAGCCGCAACGAACTGCATGACTTGATTCGTCGTCATTATCTTCGTACAGGTTCTGAACTCGCTAAACAGATGCTCGACGATTGGTCGAAATATGTTGAGGAGTTCATCCAGGTAATGCCAATCGAATACAAGCATGTACTGCATGAGGAGCAGATGGCGAGACTGAAAGAGAAGATTGCTGCAGTAAGCCGAGATTATTAAAGTTGAAAAATTGTAAAACTGAAAAATTGAAATAAACTTTAGACAGTTGATAGTTACTTTAATTTTTGCATTTTTTAATTTTTAAATTTTACAAAGATGGGAAATCCGAAAGCATTTTTAACTGTGCCCCGTCAGGAAGCAGGACACAGACCAGTATATGAGAGAATCAAAGATTTCGCTGAGGTGGAACAGACTCTCAACGAAAACGACCGTAAGTTGCAAGCCAGCCGATGCATGGACTGCGGTGTGCCCTTCTGCCATTGGGCTTGTCCGCTTGGCAACAAACAGCCTGAATGGCAAGATGCCGTGTATCATGGCAAGTGGGAATTGGCCTATAAGCTCCTTACTGCAACCAATCCGTTCCCTGAGTTCACAGGCCGCATCTGTCCTGCACTCTGTGAGAAAGGATGTGTGTTGAACCACAGCATCGAACAGCCTGTCACCATCCGCGAGAACGAATGTAGTATCGTCGAGAAAGCCTTCCGCGAGGACTACGTGAAGCCTGCTACTTACGAACGTAATGGCAAGAGTGTGGCTGTGGTTGGAGCAGGACCGGCAGGATTGTCGGCTGCCGTCAGCCTTAATGCTAAGGGCTATGATGTTACTGTGTTCGAGAAGCGTGCAGCCCCAGGCGGTCTGCTCCGTTATGGTATTCCGAACTTCAAACTCAACAAATACGTCATCAATCGCCGTACCGATCTCATGGAGGCCGAGGGCATCAAGTTCAAGTTTAACTCGGAGTTCTCGGAAATTTCTGAGTATTCTGATTTCGATGCTATCGTCATTGCGACAGGTACTCCGACCGCCCGCGACTTGAAAGTTCCTGGTCGTGAACTCAACGGCGTACATTTTGCGCTCGAAATCCTCAGTCAGCAGAACCGTCTGCTTACTGGTGAAGATATCTCAGGCGAACCACGCATCACGGCTGAAGGTAAGAAAGTGCTCGTCATCGGCGGTGGTGATACGGGTAGCGATTGTATAGGTACTGCTCATCGTCAGGGAGCCAAGAGTGTGACCCAGATTGAGATTATGCCGAAACCACCAGTAGGACATAATCCAGATACGCCATGGCCATGGTGGCCTGTTGTGCTCAAGACCACAACCAGCCATGAGGAAGGCTGTGAACGTCGCTGGTGTCTCACTACCAACTGCTTCATTGACGATGGAAAAGGTAACGTAAAGGGTGCCGAAGTAGAAGAAGTTGAGTGGGTAGCTGCTCCAGATGGAGGTCGTCCACAGATGCGTCCTACGGGTAAGAAAGAGGTCATCGACTGCGACCTTGTGCTCCTTGCTATGGGATTCCTCCGCCCTGAACATCCAGAATATCCTGCCAACGTCTTCATCGCAGGCGATGCAAAGTCAGGCGCCTCGCTTGTGGTTCGTGCCATCGCATCGGGTCGTCAGGTAGCTGATGAAGTTGACAGATACCTAAAATAAGACTTTAGACTCTAGACTTTAGCCTTAATTGTTACATTTTTAAATTTTTAATTTTTTACATTTTTCTAGGACGATGAGAATCAATACAAATTACCACCAACTTTCCAGCCGCTACCTTTTCGCAGAGATAGCTCAGCAGGTGAACGCATATAAAGCCGCGCATCCCGAAGCACAACTCATACGTCTCGGCATCGGCGATGTGACACAGCCCTTGCCTCCAGCTGCTATCCGCGCCATGCATCGTGCAGTTGATGAGTATGCCGACACCAAGACTTTCCGTGGTTATGGTCCAGAGCAAGGTTACGACTTCCTCATCGATGCCATCATCGCTCATGACTTCGCTCCGCGTGGCATCCAACTCGATCGCGACGAGGTGTTCATCAGCGATGGTGCTAAGAGCGATACGGGTAACATAGGCGACATTCTGGCTACAGATAATATCGTTGGTATTACAGATCCTGTCTATCCTGTGTATGTCGATACCAACATTATGGCTGGTAGGACTCTCCGATACATCCCTTGTTATGCAGGTAACGACTTCACGGGTGACATACCTACAGAGCATCTCGATATCATCTATTTGTGCTATCCTAACAACCCGACAGGTGCTGTTATCACTAAGGAGAAACTTGCTGCGTGGGTTGACTATGCTTTGCGTCATAAGGCTGTCATCCTTTACGATGCGGCTTACGAGGCTTTCATCAACGATGACTCTCTGCCGCACTCCATCTACGAAATAGAAGGCGCGAAGCAATGTGCTATCGAGTTCCGTAGTTTCTCCAAGACAGCAGGATTCACAGGCGTGCGTTGTGGCTATACAGTCATCCCAAAGACATTGAAAGCTGACGACGGCACGAGTCTCAATGCTCTATGGAACCGCCGCCAATGCAGTAAGTTCAATGGTGCCAGCTACATTTCCCAGCGAGGCGCAGAAGCCGTTTACTCTCCTGAGGGTCAACAAGAAGTGCGTGACATCATTGGTCACTACATGACTAATGCAGCATACATCCGCACCAATCTCGCTGATATGGGTCTTACCGTCTATGGAGGCCAGCACTCTCCTTATATTTGGGTCTCTACTCCTGATGGAGAGGACTCATGGCATTTCTTCCATCGCCTTCTCAACGACGCAAATGTTGTTGTGACTCCAGGCGAAGGGTTCGGTACTCATGGTGAAGGCTATGTACGTATTACCGCTTTCGGTACTGCCGATGACAGTCGCACCGCCATCTCACGTATCAAGAATATGTTGTAATTGATTTGGATTTTAATTTTTCAATTTTTTAATTTTTACATTTTCCTAAATGGAACCTCTCAAGCACGAATGTGGTGTGGCGATGATACGCCTGCTGAAACCTCTCAACTATTATCAGGAGAAGTATGGCACTACGTCCTATGCCCTCAATAAGCTCTATCTCCTTATGGAGAAGCAGCACAACCGTGGACAGGAAGGTGCTGGTATTGCTTGCACCAATCTTAATGCTAAACCAGGAGAGGAGTATATGTTTCGGGAGCGAGCTATTGGTAAAGATGCCATCACAGAGATTTTCGGGGCAATCAGTTCTGACGGATGGGATGAGGCCCAAATTCTGATGGGACACCTTCGCTATTCCACTACAGGCAAGAGTGGCATTGCTCACGTTCATCCCTTTATGCGCCGTAACAACTGGAGGGCCAAGAACCTGTGTCTGTGCGGCAACTTCAATCTCACGAATGTCGATGAGGTGTTCAATGAAATTACCGCCAAGGGACAACATCCACGTATCTACAACGACACTTACATCATGCTTGAACTGATGGGTCACCGTCTTGACCGCGAGAGCGAGCGCATCTATAACATCGCCAAGCTTCAGGGACTTGAAGGCACAGAGCTGACAGACTACATCGAGGACAACATCGACATCACCAATATCCTTCGCACTTCTACGCCGCTGTTCGATGGTGGATACGTGTTGTGCGGATTCACAGGTAGTGGTGAGATGTTCTCTATGCGCGACCCGTGGGGCATCCGTCCAGCTTTCTGGTATCGTGATGATGAAGTGCTTGTTGTTGCTTCCGAACGTCCTGTCATCCAAACAACTTTTGACGTTGAGACCGATGATATTCACGAACTCCTTCCTGGTCAGGCTTTGACCGTCCGCAAGAACGGTAATGTGGCACTCACCCAGATTCTTCAACCTCGTGGTAACCATGCCTGCTCTTTCGAGCGTATCTATTTCAGTCGGGGTTCCGATCGCGACATCTACCGCGAACGCAAAGCACTTGGCGAGCAACTCACCCCACAGATTGAAAAAGCTATCGGTGGGGATTTGGAGCACACCGTGTTCAGCTACGTGCCTAATACTGCAGAAGTAGCTTTCTACGGCATGACCGACGGTTTCAAGAAGCAATTGAATGAGCAAAAAGTAGAACAACTATACCGTCTTACGAAGCAGCACAATCCTACTCGTGAGGAACTACGTGCCATCCTTCATAACTATATCCGTAGCGAGAAAGTGGCGCTGAAGGACATTAAATTGCGTACTTTCATTACGGAAGGGAATCAACGCAACGACCTTGCTGCTCATGTCTATGACATTACCTATGGTTCACTTGAGCCACAGGTCGATAACCTTGTCATCATCGATGACAGCATCGTACGAGGAACCACGCTTCGTGAGAGTATCATCCGCATTCTCGACCGTCTGCATCCGAAGAAGATGGTACTCGTCAGTTCTTGTCCGCAAGTCCGCTATCCCGATTACTACGGCATCGATATGTCGCACCTCGACGAGTTCATTGCATTTCGTGCTGCTGTCGCTCTTCATATCGAACGCGGCAACTGGCAAACCCTCCACGACATCTACCGCAAGTGCATCGAGCAGCAATCGTTGCCTGCCGAACAGATGCATAACTATGTGAAGGACATTTATAGTTTCACGACGGAAGATATCTCCGACAAGATGTTGGAACTTCTTCGTCCTGAGGACGTTACAACCCCAATCCAACTTGTGTTCCAGTCGCTCGAGGGGCTCCATCGTGCTTGTCCCCATCATCCAGGTGACTGGTACTTCAGTGGCGACTATCCTACGCCTGGTGGTGTACGGTTGGTTAATCAGGCATATATCAATTGGTATGAACAAAACTACAAATAAGATATGAATACAAAATATATCTTCGTCACGGGTGGTGTGGTTTCCTCATTAGGAAAGGGCATCATTTCTGCCAGCATCGGCAAACTGCTCCAGGCACGTGGCTATAAGGTTACAATTCAGAAGTTCGACCCGTATATCAACATCGACCCAGGGACATTGAATCCCTACGAGCATGGCGAGTGCTACGTGACAGTCGATGGTATGGAGACGGATTTGGATCTTGGACACTATGAACGATTTACTGACATCAAGACCACGCGTAATAATTCCGTCACGACGGGACGTATCTATCAAGCTGTGATAGAGAAAGAGCGTCGTGGAGATTATCTTGGGAAAACCATTCAGGTAGTACCACATATCACCGATGAAATCAAGCGACGCATCAAGGAGAATGCTGCCCACGAACATTTCGATTTTGTCATCTCGGAGATTGGGGGGACCATCGGCGACATCGAGAGTGCTCCGTTTATGGAGGCCATCCGTCAGCTCCGATGGGAGATGGGACGTGATGCGGTAAGCATTCATCTGACTTTCGTACCATATCTGCATGCGGCAGGCGAATTCAAGACCAAGCCCACGCAGCATAGTGTGAAAGAATTGCAATCGATGGGTATTCAGCCTGATATCCTGATTCTGCGCACAGAACATCATCTCGAAGAAAACATCCTGCATAAGGTTGCTTCGTTTTGTAATGTAGAACCAGAGTGTGTGGTGCAGAGTGAGGACATGCCAAGCATCTACGAGGTGCCGGTGAACATGCAACGACAAGGACTCGACATCGCTATTTTACGGAAATTAGGGTCACCGCTGCAACCTGAGGAATCCGTGCCTGGTCTTGTGTCGTGGTATCATTTCCTGCATCTCCAGCAGGAGGCGAAGGAGGAGGTGCATATAGGTCTTGTCGGCAAGTACGATTTGCAGGATGCATACAAGAGCATACGTGAGAGCCTTAGCCTTGCAGCTATCTACAACGGACGGAAAGCAAAGATTCATTTCATCAATAGCGAAAATATCACCCCAGAGAACGTAGCCGAGAAACTCAATCCTATGGCTGGTATTGTCATCTGTCCAGGTTTTGGCCAGCGTGGAATCGAAGGTAAGATTATCGCTGCTGAGTATGCCCGTACTCACGATATTCCGACTTTTGGCATCTGTCTGGGTATGCAGATGATGGTCATTGAGTTTGCCCGCAACGTATTGGGGTATAAGGATGCCAATAGTGCTGAGATGAAAATTGCGATTAAGCGAGAGCAGAGTCAAACTGGTTTGAACTATGCCGAGCGTGAGCAATTTGGAGCTGGTCTCAATCTGGAAACACCCCACAATGTCATTGACATCATGGAGGAACAGAAGAACATTACTCAGAAGGGTGGTACAATGCGACTCGGTGCATACGAATGTGAACTTGTAAAAGGTAGCCTCGTTTATGAAGCATACGGCGAAGAGACGCTTATCAAGGAAAGGCATAGGCATCGTTATGAGTTCAACAATGCGTATAAAGAAGAGTACGAGCAGAGAGGTATGAAATGTGTGGGTATCAATCCTGCAGCTGACCTCGTGGAAATTGTGGAGATTCCTGAAAAACGTTGGTACATCGGTACGCAGTTCCATCCAGAATACTCATCGACGGTGCTCCATCCGCATCCCCTGTTTATGAGTTTCATAAAAGCCTGCGTTGATAATAACAAATAAATGATTAAAGAAATGACACTTCGACAAGCTCAGGTTAAAAAGAGAGAAGCAAGATTGATTTTGGATGACGGAACGGTATTCTGCGGCTGGTCTTTCGGTGCCGAGGTGAATACGGTTGGCGAGGTGGTTTTCAATACAGCCATGATGGGCTACCCCGAGAGCCTTACCGACCCCAGCTATGCTGGTCAGATACTGGTAACAACCTTCCCGCTGATTGGCAACTATGGTGTGCCTGAGACGGATGGAGAACCGTTGCCCACATTCATGGAGAGCGATAAGATACATGTTAAGGGCCTCATTGTTGCCGACTACAGCCAGGAGTACAGCCACTGGAACGCCAAGGAGTCGCTCAGCAGTTGGCTGAAGCGCGAGGGCATTCCTGCCATCTCTGGCATAGATACCCGCCGACTCACCAAGCTGTTGCGTGAGCACGGTGTGATGAGGGGAAGGATTAGCCTCGCCCCCGCCTCCTCTCCTAAGGGCGAGGGGAGCGATAATCTGGATGAAGATTACGGCTCCATCAACTGGGTAGAGAAGGTGAGCTGCAAGGAAGTTATCACCTACAAACCTGATAATTCTCAATTCTCAATTCTCAATTCTCAATTGAAGAAGGTCGTCTTAGTCGATTGCGGTGTGAAGGCCAACATCATTCGCTGCCTGTTGAACAGAGGGGTGGAGGTGATTCGTGTACCTTGGGATTATGACTTCAATCAGTTGGAGTTCGCCGGATTGTTCCTGGCCAATGGTCCTGGCGACCCCGAGCAATGCACCAAGACGATAGAGCATATCCGCACCTTCCTCTGCAATAAGGAAGTGAAGCCACTGATGGGTATCTGCCTGGGTAATCAGTTGCTGGCTCGTGCGGCTGGAGCCAAGACATACAAGCTGAAGTACGGTCACCGCAGTCATAACCAGCCCGTACGGCGTGTGGGCAGCACACAGTGTTTCATCACTTCCCAGAATCACGGCTATGCTGTTGATGCTGCCACGCTGCCTGAAGATTGGGAACCATTGTTCGTGAACATGAACGACGGCTCCAACGAGGGTATCCGTCACAAGACTAACCCCTGGTTCTCTGCTCAGTTTCATCCCGAAGCCTGCTCTGGTCCCACAGACACAGAGTGGATGTTCGACACATTCATTGATAACCTTGAGCATGGTGAGTTGAACAGTCGACCGTGGTCAGTTGAGCAATCGACCGTGGTCAATCGAGCAATCGACCGTGGTCAGTTGAACAATCGACCGTGGTCAATCGAGCAATCGACCGTGGTCAATCAGAAAACCGTCCGTAAAGTTTTACTTTTGGGAAGCGGTGCCCTGAAGATTGGGCAGGCAGGCGAATTCGACTATAGCGGTGCGCAGGCATTGAAGGCCCTGAAGGAAGAGGGCGTTGAGAGTGTGCTCATCAACCCCAATATTGCTACCGTTCAGACCTCAGAGGGTGTGGCAGACAAGGTGTACTTCCAACCCGTGACCCCCGAGTTCGTAGAGCGTGTAATTGCCCAGGAGCGTCCCGATGGTATCCTGCTCAGCTTCGGCGGTCAGACAGCTTTGAACTGTGGCGTAGAGCTTTACCAGAAGGGAGTATTGGAGAAATATGGCGTTAGGGTGCTGGGAACACCCGTTCAGGCCATTATAGATACTGAAGACCGCGACCTGTTCGTGAAGAAGCTGGACGAGAT